>NZ_JBAUSA010001305.1:0-10145 GCF_049581465.1 Caballeronia sp.
GCTGGCCTTATCCGCGCATCGTCGCGCATCGCTGCGGCGGAAACCTCGCGCCGGAGAACACGCTTGACGCCGTAGATACCGGCGCACGGCTCGGCCTGAAAATGATCGAATTCGACGCGAAGCTCTCCGCCGATAACGTCGTGTTCCTGCTCCACGACGATCTCGTCGACCGGACGTCGAATGGACGCGGCGAGGCGAAATTGCTGAGCTACAAGGAAATCGAGCAACTCGACGCCGGCTCGTGGTTCGACCCGAGCTTTGCCCGCGCGCGCATGCCGACGCTCGAACAGGTTGCCGAACGGTGCTTCGCGCTCGGGTTAGCGGCGAATATCGAGATCAAGCCGTGTGAAGGCTGCGAAGCGGAAACGGGCCGGCTGGTCGCCGAAGAGGCGGCGCGGTTGTGGTCCTGTGCCGAGACGGCGCCGTTGTTGTCGTCGTTTTCGTATGCGGCGCTCGAAGCTGCCGCCGACGCTGCGCCCGATCTGCCGCGCGCTCTGCTCTACGACGTGGTTCCCGACGATTGGCGCGCGCAAACCGCGGCGCTGTCCTGCGTGTCGTTGCACGCGGATCACGAGATGTTGGACGAGCCATTGGTTGCGGAAATCAAGGATTCCGGCCTGCGAATTCTGGCGTACACGGTCAACGACCCGGAGCGGGCGCGCGAACTGGCCCAATGGGGTGTCGATGCAATCTGTACAGATCGAATCGATGTGATTGGGGCAGATTTTCTGGATTAAGCGTTGGAACCAAGCACGCTCGTGCAAAAAAACACGCGCGGGAAGCAACGGCAGCCTCTCCACGCGCGTTTTTACATCTGAAACAGCTACCGAAACAGCTTATCGGGCGCGGGCCAGCAGGACGCCTGCAACCAACGCCAGGCCGCCTACGAGCGCGATCGTTTGCCACGGTCTTTCGTGAATGTACGCGTCAGCGTCTTCCAGCGCCGCGCCCGCGCGGGCGCGCACCGCCGTTTGCGTGTCGTTCAGACGCGCGCGCGCCGAATCCACGGTCTTGCCAAGCTGCGTGCGCAACGCGGCAACATCCGCCGATGTGCCTTGCGACAGTGTTTCTTCAATTTCCGAAATCAGCTGACGCAGTTCGCCGCCGATGTCCTGCGCCGCTTCCCGACTATGGCGCGCAATGCGGCGTGCGCGGCGGCTGGTGGAATTCCATGAATCTCCGATGGCGTCTCGCGTGTTGGGTAGTGCGTTCATAGGATCGCTCCGTCGATGGATGAATCTTGGGTGGGCCGCAACAGGGCGGAAAAAGAAAGATGCAGCAAGTTCAATGCCGCTTCGTCCGATTTGCCCAAGATTGCGCCGGAAAGCCCTATCGCACAAGGCCCGTGAATGAGCCGCGCGCGCACGCTCAAGTGGGCAAGCCAGCGGATGTCGACAAAAACATGAGGCATGGCGCGTACGCCCCAAGTCAAATCTACACGGCCAAAAAAATATAACGGCGTCGCGGAATACTCAGTGACGCCGTTGCAAGTTACACCGCAAACCGTCTCAAGACCGCGCTTCCAGAGCCGCGTCTAGAACCGATACCCCACGTTCAAATACGTGACAATCGGGTTCAACGTAAGCTTTGCTTCAGAGTGCACAGTCAGCGTGCCCACCGGCGTCTGCGACTGCGAGGTCAGCTTCGCTGTTGCGTGAAGCGGCACGAACGAGAGCGAAAAACCGACAAACCAGTGATCGTTGAAGGAGTAAGTCAGACCCCCATTAAACACCGGCGCCCAGGAACGATCCGTGGAAACGTCGGTCGGACCATGCAGCACGTTGGCCTCGAAAGCGCTATTGGTGATCTGCGCATCGGTGAACCAGACACGCGTCACGCCGATACCTACGTAGGGCCGCCATTTCGATTGAGGCGCAAGGAAGTAATATTTGAGCAGGAGGGTCGGACTCCACTGCTTGGCCGTACCGAGCGTGCCATATTGGCTAAACGACTTCTCACCCTTCAGGTCGAATGTGGGCGGGATACCAATGACGAACTCGCCGGCAATGTGGTCGGTGACGAAGTAGCCTGCGGTGAAGCCGCCGGTGTCTGCGTTGGAGAGCCCGGCGCCCGTATTTGGCACGCTGATGTTGAGGGGTGTACCCCCGACGTTCGTTTCCTTGAGCGGGCCACTACTGTCTAGTGGAGCAAAATGGAACCAGCCGGTGGTGACGAAAAACGTGTTTGCTGACTGTGCGTGCGCAACGCCGGAAAAACAAACGAGCGCAGCGATCCCCGTGAAAACCTGCTTTATTGTCATTAAGTGTCCTCCTCCGAAAATGCCCGCTAATTATGAACACAACGTATACAACTGACCATATCTGGGGCGGAGATCGTTTTCCCTAAGAGAATTCGGCAAGAACTCGGTTCGCACGACGCTAAAAGTCTCTCCGTCGATGCGTGCCGAAAGCGTTTTCAGGTGGCCCGGACCTTGCCTCAGCGTTTCGAGGCGCGCTACGCGAGCGCCTCGAATTGCCAGAACCCGACCAACGCGCGACCAACGGAAAATCCAGCATGGCACGGCTTGCACGACTCTACGTTCCCGACCAGCCACAACTCGTTATCCTGAGGGGGCTCGCGCAGCAGCCTGCTTTCATCGACGAGCAGGATTACCAACTTTTTATCGAGTGCCTTCGCACGGCCGCTCGTGACCACCACCTGGCCATCCATGCCTACGCGCTGATGCCCGGCGCAGTGCATTTGCTCGTCACACCCCGCGACGAGGCGAGCCTTCCAAAAGCCATGCAGGCGGTCGGCCGGCGCTACGTCGCGCATTTCAATCGCCGATACGCACGGCGCGGCACGCTCTGGGAGGGCCGCTATCGGGCGACCGTCATTGAAGCGCAACAATATTTCCTGCTCGCCAGCCGGGTCGTCGAGATGGCGCCCATGCGCGCAGAACTCGTCGCCTCGCCGCAAGACTTCAAATGGTCGAGCTATCGTCATCACATCGGCATGACGCTCGACAGTCTCATCACCGATCACCCCCTCTATTGGTCACTTGCCAATACGCCGTTCGAACGCCAGCACGCGTACACCGAGTTATGCGAGCAACCCCTCGACGAGCGCGAAACCAATCGCCTTCTTCAGGCAACGCTCAAGGGCTGGGTGCTCGGCAGCGAGTCGTATCGCGAATGGGCGGGGCGTGCCGCGAACCGGCGTGTGTCTCCGCTGCCTCGCGGTCGTCCGCGCAAGATTCGCGAGACCCCTCAAGCTCAATAACGACGCTTCGAACCTAAGCTGAAGGATCAAGGAAACGGTATGACGAAATAAATCGGCATACCGTTGTTTTTAAGATCAAATTGATACGGCACTAATTAAATGGTGCAAGTACGCACCAACACGATAATAGGGGTCGTACCACACGGTTTTATTTGCCATGTAATTGATTCATCGCGTATATTTCGATTTCCGGTGGTTTTGGGCACTTTCGCCCGATTGAGCGGCCGGCTCTGCTTTCATGCGGGTTCTTGTAGGACCCGCTGTGACTGCCAAGCAACACACAACATGTTCACTGGCCGTTCGCGGCCCCCCACAGAACACGGTGCCCCATGAACGAACAATTTTCGCCCCGTCCCGGTTCCGCTCCCGTTGCGCAGGGCATGTACGACCCCGCGAACGAGCACGACGCCTGCGGCGTGGGCTTCGTCGCGCATATCAAGGGCAAGAAACGCCACGAGATCATCCAGCAGGGTCTCAAGATCCTTGAGAACCTCGATCATCGCGGCGCGGTCGGTGCCGACAAGCTGATGGGCGATGGCGCGGGCATTCTCATCCAGGTGCCCGACGCGTTTTATCGCGAGGAAATGGCCAAGCAAGGCGTGACGTTGCCGCCAGAGGGCGAATACGGCGTCGGCATGGTCTTCTTGCCGAAGGAACACGCGTCGCGTCTCGCATGCGAACAGGAGCTGGAACGTACGGTGAAGGCGGAAGGCCAGCTCGTGCTCGGCTGGCGCGACGTGCCTGTCGACGCCTCCATGCCGATTTCGCCGACCGTGAAGGCCAGCGAACCGCTGATTCGTCAGATTTTTATCGGACGCGGGAAAGATATCGTGGTGACGGATGCGCTCGAACGGAAGCTCTACGTGATCCGCAAGACCGCCAGCCACCGCATCCAGGCGCTGAAGCTCAAGCACGGCAAGGAATACTTCGTCCCGTCAATGTCCGCACGAACCATTGTTTACAAGGGTTTGCTGCTGGCCGGCCAGGTTGGCGTGTATTACCGCGATCTCCAGGATGAGCGCACCGTGTCGGCGCTGGCACTGGTGCACCAGCGCTTTTCCACCAACACGTTCCCCGCGTGGGAACTGGCTCACCCGTATCGGATGATTGCGCACAACGGCGAGATCAACACGGTAAAGGGCAACGTCAACTGGCTGAACGCGCGTACCGGCGCGATCGCCAGCTACGTGCTCGGCGACGATCTGCCGAAACTCTGGCCGTTGATCTATCCGGGCCAGTCGGACACGGCATCGTTCGACAATTGCCTCGAACTCCTGGTAATGGCCGGCTATCCGCTCGTCCACGCCATGATGATGATGATTCCCGAAGCGTGGGAACAGCACACGCTGATGGACGACAACCGTCGTGCGTTCTACGAATATCACGCCGCGATGATGGAACCGTGGGACGGCCCGGCCGCGATCGTATTTACCGACGGTCGCCAGATCGGCGCGACCCTCGACCGCAACGGCTTGCGTCCGGGGCGCTACGTCATCACCGACGACGACCTCGTCATCCTCGCGTCGGAATCCGGCGTGTTGCCGGTGCCGGAATCGAAGATCGTGCGGAAATGGCGTCTGCAGCCGGGCAAGATGTTCCTGATCGACATGGAGCAGGGCCGCATCATCGACGACAAGGAATTGAAGGACAACCTCGCGAACGGCAAGCCGTACAAGAGCTGGATCGACGCGGTGCGCATCAAGCTCGACGAAATCGAGCCGAAGGCCGAGGACGTCGAAACGCAGCGCCGCGAGGCTGCCGCGCTGCTGGATCGTCAGCAGGCGTTCGGCTACACGCAGGAAGACGTCAAGTTCCTGATGGCGCCGATGGCGCAGTCCGGCGAGGAAGCGGTCGGCTCAATGGGCAACGACTCGCCGCTCGCGGTGATGTCGAACAAGAACAAAACGCTGTATCACTATTTCAAGCAGTTGTTCGCGCAGGTCACGAACCCGCCGATCGATCCGATCCGCGAAAACATGGTGATGTCGCTGGTGTCGTTCGTCGGTCCGAAGCCGAATTTGCTCGACACGACCAACATCAACCCCACGATGCGTCTCGAAGTCTCGCAGCCCGTGCTCGACTTCAAGGACATCGCGAAGATTCGCGCCATCGACAAATACACCGGCGGCAAATTCAGCTCGTACGAGTTGAGCATCTGCTATCCGGTGGCGTGGGGCAACGAAGGCGTGGAAGCGCGCCTCGCTTCGCTGTGCGCGGAAGCCGTGGACGCCGTGAAGTCCGGCTACAACATGCTGATCGTGTCGGACCGCAAGATGGATCGCGCGAACCTCGCGATTCCTGCGCTCCTCGCAACGTCCGCCATTCACACGCATCTCGTGCAGCACGGCTTGCGTACGAGCACCGGCCTGGTCGTGGAAACGGGATCGGCGCGCGAGACGCATCACTTCGCGCTGCTTGCCGCGTACGGCGCTGAAGCCGTGCATCCGTACCTCGCGCTGGAAACGCTTGCCCAAATGGCCGAAGGCCTCAAGGGTGATCTTTCCGCCGAGAAAGCCATCTACAACTACACGAAGGCGGTTGGCAAGGGCTTGTACAAGGTCATGTCGAAGATGGGCATTTCCACGTACATGTCCTACACGGGCGCGCAGATTTTCGAAGCGGTCGGGCTCTCCAGCGAACTGGTCGAGAAGTACTTCAAGGGCACAGCGTCGAAGGTCGGCGGGATCGGTATTTTCGAAGTCGCCGAGGAAGCAATTCGCCTGCATCGCGAGGCGTTCGGCGACAACCCCGTGCTCGCGAACATGCTGGATGCGGGTGGCGAGTACGCGTTTCGCGTGCGCGGCGAAGAGCACATGTGGACGCCGGACGCCATCGCCAAGCTGCAGCATTCCACGCGCAGTAATTCGTACCAGACGTACAAGGAATACGCGCATTTGATCAACGACCAGACCCGCCGTCACATGACGTTCCGCGGTTTGTTCGAGTTCAAGGTCGATCCGGCGAAGGCCGTTCCACTGGACGAAGTCGAGTCGGCGAAGGAAATCGTCAAGCGTTTCGCGACCGGCGCGATGTCGCTCGGGTCGATCAGCACGGAAGCGCACGCAACCCTGGCCGTGGCGATGAACCGTATCGGCGGGAAGTCGAACACGGGTGAGGGCGGCGAAGACGCAAACCGGTATCGCAACGAATTGCGCGGCATTCCGATCAAGAATGGCGACACCATGAAGTCGGTCATTGGCGACGAAGTGGTCACGGATATCCCGTTGAAGGCCGGCGATTCGCTGCGCTCGAAGATCAAGCAGGTGGCGTCCGGGCGCTTCGGCGTGACGGCGGAATACCTGGCGTCGGCCGATCAGATCCAGATCAAGATGGCGCAAGGCGCGAAGCCAGGCGAAGGCGGGCAATTGCCGGGTCACAAGGTGTCGGATTACATCGGCAAGTTGCGTTATTCGGTGCCGGGCGTCGGGCTGATTTCGCCGCCGCCGCACCATGACATTTATTCGATCGAAGACCTGGCGCAGTTGATTCACGACCTGAAGAACGTGAACTCGAAGGCGGGCATTTCGGTGAAGCTCGTGTCGGAAGTGGGCGTCGGGACGGTGGCCGCGGGTGTTGCCAAGGCCAAGGCCGATCACGTGGTGATCGCGGGCCATGACGGTGGCACGGGCGCTTCGCCGTTGTCGTCGTTGAAGCACGCCGGCACGCCGTGGGAACTCGGTCTCGCCGAAACGCAGCAAACCCTGGTGCTCAACCGCCTTCGCGGCCGTATCCGCGTGCAAGCCGACGGTCAGATGAAAACGGGCCGCGACGTGGTGATCGGTGCGCTTCTCGGCGCCGATGAATTCGGTTTCGCGACTGCGCCGCTCGTCGTGCAGGGCTGCATCATGATGCGCAAGTGTCACTTGAACACGTGCCCCGTGGGGGTTGCTACGCAAGATCCGGTGCTGCGCGCGAAGTTCACGGGACAGCCTGAACACGTCGTCAACTTCTTCTTCTTCATCGCGGAAGAAGTGCGCGAGATCATGGCGCAACTGGGTATTCGCAAATTCGACGACCTGATCGGCCATGCCGAATTGCTCGACACGAAGAAGGGCGTCGAGCACTGGAAAGCGAAGGGACTCGACTTTTCGAAAGTGTTTTATCAAGTGCCGAACGACGGCAGCATCGCGACGAAGCATGTCGAAACGCAGGATCACGCGCTTGAGAAAGCGCTGGACCACGTGCTGATCGAGAAGTCGAAGGCGGCGATCGAGAAGGGCGAGCATGTTTCGTTCATCCAGCCGGTGCGCAACGTGAATCGCACGGTCGGCGCGATGTTGTCGGGTTTGATCGCGGCAAAACATGGTCACGACGGCCTCGCCGACGACACTATCCACATCCAGTTGAAGGGCACGGCCGGCCAATCCTTTGGCGCGTTCCTGGCTAAAGGCGTGACGCTGGATCTGGTTGGCGACGGCAACGACTACGTCGGCAAGGGCCTGTCGGGCGGGCGCATCATCATCCGTCCGACCAACGACTTCCGGGGCAAGTCGGAGGAAAACATCATCTGTGGCAATACCGTGTTGTATGGCGCGATCGAAGGCGAAGCCTATTTCCGCGGTGTCGCGGGCGAGCGTTTCGCCGTGCGTAACTCGGGTGCGACGGCCGTCGTAGAAGGCACCGGCGATCACGGTTGCGAGTACATGACAGGCGGTACGGTGGTGGTGCTCGGCGAAACCGGGCGCAACTTCGCGGCGGGCATGTCGGGCGGCGTGGCTTTTGTCTTCGACCCGGATGGGACGTTCGGCGCCAAATGCAACAAGGCGATGGTCGCGCTCGATCCCCTGCTGCAACAGGCGGAACAGGAACGCACTGTCGACCGCGCCTTGTGGCACATGGGTCAAACCGACGATGCGTTGCTCAAGGACCTGATCGAACGGCATTTCCAGTTCACCGGTTCGCCACGTGCGAAAGCGTTGCTTGAGAACTGGGATGCGTCGCGTCGTCAGTTCGTGAAGGTGTTCCCGACTGAATACAAGCGTGCGCTCGGTGAGATGGGCGCGAAGAAGTCGAAAGACGCCATCGCGGCCTGAGATTTTCGCTGACCTAGAACAGCCCTTCGGCGCCGTGCGCTGAAGGGCGCACTTCACCCCAATACAGAGAAAAGAGAACCACATGGGCAAGGCAACCGGTTTTCTCGAGTTCGAGCTCAAGCACGAGGCGTACGAAGCGCCGCTCGCTCGCGTCAAGCATTACAAGGAATTCATCCACGCACTCTCCGACGCGGACGCGAAGGTCCAGGGCGCGCGTTGCATGGATTGCGGCATCCCGTTCTGCAACAACGGCTGTCCGGTGAACAACATCATCCCGGACTTTAACGATCTGGTTTTCCGGGAAGACTGGAAATCCGCCATCGAAGTCCTGCATTCGACGAATAATTTCCCCGAGTTCACGGGCCGCATTTGCCCGGCGCCGTGCGAAACGGCGTGCACGCTCGGCATCATCGACGATCCGGTAGGCATCAAGTCAATCGAGCACGCGATCATCGATAAAGCCTGGACCGAAGGTTGGGTCGCGCCGCTGCCGCCGAAGCACAAGACCGGCAAGAAAGTGGCCGTCGTCGGGTCAGGCCCCGCTGGACTCGCTGCCGCGCAGCAATTGGCGCGTGTTGGGCATGACGTCACCGTGTTCGAGAAGAACGATCGGATCGGCGGGTTGCTGCGCTATGGCATCCCCGATTTCAAGCTTGAGAAATGGCTTATCGACCGCCGCATGCGCCAGATGGAAGGCGAAGGCGTCGTGTTCCGGACCAGCGTGTTGATCGGCAAGGATCCGTTGCCGGGGCATATCGCGAATGCCGCGCGCGAAACCATTACGCCTGACGAACTGCGCGAGCAATTCGATGCCGTGGTGATTGCCGGTGGCTCGGAAATGCCCCGTGATTTGCCGGTGCCGGGCCGCGAGCTGTCGGGCATTCACTACGCAATGGAATTCCTGCCGCTGCAAAACAAGATCAATGCCGGCGATTCGGTGGTCGATCAATTGATCGCCAAAGGCAAGCATGTCGTCGTGATTGGTGGCGGCGATACGGGTTCGGATTGCGTGGGAACGTCGAATCGGCATGGTGCTAAAAGCGTCACGCAGTTTGAATTGCTCGCGCAGCCGCCTGAATCGGAAAACAAGCCACTGGTTTGGCCTTACTGGCCAATCAAGTTGCGCACGTCTTCTTCGCATGAGGAGGGGTGTGAACGGGATTGGTCGGTCGCGACCAAGCGCTTTGAAGGCAAGAACGGGAAGGTTGAAAAGCTGATCGCCGTGCGGGTCGAATGGAAGGGCGGGAAGATGCAAGAAGTGGCTGGATCGGAGTTTGAAATGAAAGCCGATCTCGTGTTGCTCGCCATGGGTTTTACGCAACCGCTTTCGCCGGTTCTGGATGCTTTTGGCGTCGATAAGGACGCGCGTGGAAATGTGCGTGCTGCTACCGAAGGCGACCGTGCGTACTTTACTTCCGTCGACAAGGTCTTTACCGCTGGCGACATGCGGCGCGGACAATCGTTGGTTGTCTGGGCGATTCGCGAAGGTCGGCAGTGTGCGCGTTCTGTCGACGCGTTCTTGATGGGGAGCAGTGAGTTGCCGCGGTAGTCAGTTTGCTCGCGGGACGCTTTCTTTAAACCGGGCTGCTTTTTGGCCCGGTTTTTTGTTGTGGGTTGCGCGGGCTAACGCCGAGATTATATTTGCGGCAATTTGACGTGGTGTTGAACGAGCCTCCGACCTGCTGCTTCAGCGCCTTCCGCGTTGACCTATACGTCACAAAGATTATGAACACGTCTCACCCGTTGGTTAGACGAATGAGGCGCACTCTGCTCACACCGCGTTCGGACGTAGCTTAAAACTTTCCAAGATTGCGTCCCAGAGGGCTAGGGCTTCTTCTTCGCTTAACGCCGCAGTTTCGCGCTTGTAGGTCTGCTTATTCTCTTCCACAC
>NZ_JBAUSA010001306.1:0-3720 GCF_049581465.1 Caballeronia sp.
TTCGTTTCTTTTCGCGTTTGAAAAGAAATGAAGTCCCGCCCCGGATAGGGGCTAACAGTAATAAGCAAGAAAATCCGACTTAAGCAGAACGACCACGCGAGAAGAAGGACTCAACGCTCTCCCCACACTCACCGCGATCAGCACCCCCCGACCCAACCCCCACATCCCATCAATCGTCAATCGACTCATGTACCGCATCCGAACCGCGCTTCCAATAACTCGATGCGCGAATGCGCCCCTTATCGATTCCGCGCTCAGCGCAAAGATGCTGCCGCACGGCACGAATAACGGTCGATTCCCCGGCCGCCCACACATAGCCCTCGCCCTCCGGCAAATACATCTCGCGTAGCGCGAGCAGCAACCCGGCACCGGGATAATCCGATTCGCTTCGATAGCGCCATTCAACATAAAGATTCGCTTTCGTCTCGAAGTCGATGCGCGCAGAGGGCTGCTCAACCTCGATCAGCGCCGCGACGCGCGTCCCCGCCGGCAATTCCTCAATACGGCGCGCGATGGCCGGCAATGCGGTTTCGTCACCGATCAAAAGATGCCAGTCGAAGCCCGTCGGGATCATCATCGAGCCGCGCGGCCCACCAATCCCCAGATACTGTCCGACCCGCGCCTGCGCCGCCCACGTTGTTGCCGGGCCGGCCGCATGAAGCGCGAACTCGATGTCAAGTTCGCCTGCCACGTGGTCGTATTGGCGAGGCGTAAAGTCGCGCGCAATCGGCTTTGGTTCGGTATCCGAAAAGATCGGACCATTGGGGCCGACGCCCGGCAACGCGGGTTTGTCCTCTCCCGGGCGCGGGAAGAATACTTTGATGTGGTCATCGAAGGACGCGGACTGGAAGCCTTCGAGATCGTCGCCCGCCAGCGTAATACGCACCAGCTGCGGCGTGATGGGCAGGACGCGCTTGACCTGAAGCAAGCGCATCTTGAGCGGATGACGAACGCGGACGATCGCGAGATCGGCCCGGTCCAAAGTCGTATTTTCATTCATCGGCGGGTTACTCCGGTTTGCGTGCAGGTTGGGTTTCGATCTCGGCCGTAGCGCGCGCGAGGATGGCGGCAATGCGCTGCTGCTCAAGCGGGGAGGCGTCGCTGCGCATGAGCAACGCATACTTGAGCGCACGGCGCGCCTGGACGAACTCAGGCAGCCATGCGTTGCCGCTATCGCCCGTGGCGTCGTCGGGATCGACGCCCGCAAATGCGCGCCGAACCGAATCCATCTTCCGGGCGAAATGACTGAGCTTTGCAAGCATCAGGTCGACGCGCTCGCGGTTGGCGGCCAGATAGACGTGGCCGGGCTCGGCAAGCGCATAGCGCTTACGATTGCCTTGTAGTTCGACGGTCGCGTAGCCCAACTCTTCAAGGTAGGTGAGGGCCGGATAAATCATGCCCGGGCTGGGCGTGTAAAAACCGTTTGAACGGACTTCGAGCGCCTTGATCAACTCGTAGCCATGGCGCGGTTCATCCGCCAGCAGCGCAACCAGCAACAATTGCAGATCGTCCGAGCTGAACTTGCGGCCGCGCGGCATGCCGTCGTCGTCGCCGCCAAAATCGCCGGGACCGCCAGGAAAGCGGCCGCCCCCATGATGACGGTGATGACCGCGCCCAATCGCATGCCAAAGCGCATGCAGCGAAAAACGGTCGTTGAAATCGTGCTCAGCGTGTGCACGCGTGGGGTGATGTCTCATCTTGGAACTCCTGAGGTGGCAAAACATATCTTAAGATATGAGTCTTAAGATATGTTGTCAAGATATATCTTTACGAAATATCGCCGCCGCAGGAGCAGGCAATCATCCCTCCATCTCATAAAAACCGTTGCGCTTCCGCCAAGTTGCGGTTCGCTGCGATAGCATCTCGCCCTTCGGACCGCGTTCCCGTCGTGAGCGCATAGGGAGCGAGATGAGCAAGCGGCTGTTGCGATGGTCAAGTGACCCCGATTTACCAGTCGAGCGGCGTTGGCCGGTCACGCGCTATCCACTCGCGTTGAAGGCGACGGTCGCGGTACATGGAATAGCATTCGTTGGGTGGGCCATCGTTCCGGCGATGTGGCCGTGGTGGCTAGCCGGTGTCGCACTCAATCATGTTGTGGTCACGGTGGCAGGCTTATGGCCGCGTTCCAGGATCCTTGGCGCCAACTGGACCCAACTGCCGGACATCGAGCGCAATGCCACCTCTATCGCGCTCACTATCGACGATGGCCCGGACCCTGTTATCACGCCCCAGGTGCTCGACTTGCTCGACGCTTATTCAGTGAGGGCAACGTTTTTCCTGATCGGCGAGCGCGCGCGCCGGCATCCCGCGCTAACGCGAGAGATCGTGGCCCGCGGACATAAAGTCGAGAACCATACGCAGCGGCACGTGCACACGTTTTCGGTGCGCGGCATGCCGGCATTGGCTCGGGAAATCGACGCGGCACAGCGCACGCTCACCGAGTTGACCGGCGACCGGCCGGCGTTCTTTCGCGCGCCCGCGGGCTTGCGCAATGTCCTGCTGGAGCCTGTGCTCCAGCACCTGGATTTGCGACTTGCCGCGTGGACCAAGCGTGGTTTCGATACCCGCGAGCGCGATCCGGAGATCGTGGCACGGCGCTTGCTCAAGGATCTCGCTGCGCGGGACATACTGCTATTACACGATGCTAACGCGGCGATTACTAATGACGGTCAGCCGATTCTGCTTTCAGTATTACCGCGCGTAATCGATGAAGCCAGACGGCGAGGACTTCAATTTGTTACGTTACGAGAAGCTTTCTAAAGTGCAGTTATATTTGGATATGTGCGGCTCACGCAGACAGGGCCAATGCAGGGCCGATGCAGAGTCGATAAAAGGCCATAAATTGCGTGAAGAACGTCTAGGCGGCGCTAGCGCCGGGCCGATCGAGCCCGTCGATCCGACCCGATAAAGGCCAATATTAACTAATTGGCTGGGCTTTTCGGAAGCGTCGCAAGACCATGCTACGCTCGACCCTTTGGCATGATTTGGTAAGCACAATCAACGCGATCGGGCGAAGCAAGAAAAAGCCGACGCTAGCCCCACATGTCGGGATTTGCACAGCAATTCACTGCGCCGGTTTCCGGACGCAAACGACCATAAGAAATGTAATCTCGGGCGCGTTCCCCGTTTTTATTCCCGTTGTGAAGGGGATACGGATACGGAATTTCTGCCCGAATTACTCGAGGATTTGCCGCATGATCAGCTCCCAAATAAAGAACCTGGCCAGCTCTTTCTGATGTTTTCATTCAGCAGCAAATTTAAGTCACCTGCGCGTGGCTATCAGCTATTCGTCAGGCGCGCCGCTCACCCGGATATCTGCCGGTTATCCTTGTGCCTCTCGATACAAACGCGATCGCTCCGTGCAGGCGCGAGAGGGTGGCTGCTCGCTCTCCAACATCGATATGCATGATATGCACTGGACCCTTCCGGTCGCTCGCTGGTCCGCTACGGCCGCCGGCAAAGTGGACATCGGCTTTATCGAGCCGATGGTGCGCCGTCGCCTGAGCAGCCTCTCGCGGATCGCGCTGAAGGTGGCACACGATTGCGTGGGGCATCAACGCCATCAGCACGATCAGGACAACCTCCACGACGAGCGTGGCGTGCGCATTGTGTTCGCGTCGCGACATGGCGAATTGCGTCGGACCACCGAGATCCTGCGTGCGATCGGCGAGGAAGAAGCGGTTTCGCCCACATCGTTCAGCTTGTCCGTGCTTAATGCGA
>NZ_JBAUSA010001307.1:0-4171 GCF_049581465.1 Caballeronia sp.
ATATGAGCATCTATCGAGAAGAGATTTTCGGGCCGGTCCTGTCGGTGGTCCGCGTGCCTGATCTCGCGAGTGCGATAGCGCTTGTCAACGCGCACGAACTGGGGAACTGTGTAACGCTTTTCACCTCCGACGGCGGCGCGGCGCGCACATTCACCCGGCAGATTCAGGTGGGCATGGTGGGCATCAACGTGCCGAGTCCGGTGCCGGCGGCGTGGCATTCGTTCGGCGGCTGGAAGCGATCGCTGTTCGGCGATCATCACGCGTACGGCCAGGAAGCGGTGCGCTTTTACACGCACTACAAGAGCGTCATGCAGCGCTGGCCCGACAGCATCGCGTAAGGAGTCATCTCCCGCAATCATAACCGCGCCTTACACCCGATGGACGGCAGCGAAACCGCTGGGACCTCGCTGCTCATTCGATATAATTGGCAAGCTGTGCATATGACCTGGAACAATTCTCGGTGCGGGATCAACGATCGCGGAAAACCTATGACCCAGCCTACGACCCTCGAATCAACCCCCAAGCTCAATCTCTCGAAGTTTGCGCGTCATGCTCTTCTTGAGGGGCCAACACCGATTCAGCATCTTCCTCGCCTGAGTACTCATCTTGGCGGCGTGAATGTTTTCGTCAAGAGAGACGATCTGAACGGCCTGGGTGGCGGCGGTAACAAGTTGAGAAAGCTTGAGTTCCTGATCGGCGAAGCGTTGGCCGCCGGAGCGGATACGATCATTACCGTCGGTGCCCGACAATCGAATCATGCCCGGTTGACCGCCGCCGCGGCGGCGCGTGTCGGTCTCAAATGCGAGCTTGTCCTGACAAGGGTGGTGCCGCGTTTCGATGGCGACTATATAGACAACGGAAACATCCTGCTGGATGACTTGTTCGGTGCGCGCGTGCACGATCTGCCCGGGTCCGCCAATTCCCTGCAATTCGCGCAAGAGCGCGCAAGCGAGCTGCGTGGGCAGGGCCGAAACGTCTACGTGTGCCCGCTCGGCGGCTCAAGTCCCATCGGATGTTTGGGGTATGCAGATTGCGCGGCCGAAATCGTGGGTCAATCGCGTGCCGAGGGTTTGTCCTTTGATCGTATCGTCGTGCCTAACGGAAGCGGCGGAATGCATGCGGGACTTGTTGCCGGTCTTGTCGCTCTTGGCCTAAACCCGTCGCTCGTTGCTGGGTTCACGGTGTATGGAAATGCCGAGCAGGCTCACGCCATCACACTTGATAAAGCCAATCAAACGGTCCGACTTATCGACGCGAATCTGAGCATTGATCATGATGCGATTTCAATTGATGAAGGCCAGCGCGGATCGGGCTACGGAATCCCAACCGACAGTATGCGTGCGGCGGTTCGCCTGATGGCATCGACGGAAGGTCTCCTTCTCGATCCGGTCTATGGCGGAAAGGCGTTTGCGGGTCTCGTGGAGAGCGTCACGTCCGGAGAGCATCGCCCGGGACAGAACGTTCTGTTTGTAATGACCGGCGGCCTACCCGGGCTATTCGCGTACCGAAGCGAGTTCTGACGCTTGACGTTCGCGGAAAATCGAATCACCGGCCCGCGTTTGATCCGCGTTTAATCCTTTAATCGATCCCAATATCTGATGCGGGTTGGGCGCGCAAGTTCGGCATCATCTATGAGACTATCATTGTGTCTGGCGATGGGGAAAACGCCCCACCCAGCGTCGGCGTTTCCTCTAAAAATAATATTGCCCACGATTGCGGAATTTCGGGAGCCCATTCTCTCTGTGAAAGAAGCGGTTTTTCGTCCTGACGACGCGAGTGTTCTCAATGGCAGAGGATTCCGAGTACATATTGGAGCCGCTTCGCGAGGAGGCGGACTTCACTCTCTACCGCGGCAGAGAGCTCGGCAACCCGATGCCGATCCTGGCGCTCGCCGCTGAACAGCCCTCGCCTCAGAGCCTCCGGCGGCTCCAGCAAGAATGGTCGCTAGCGACCGAACTCGATGCGGCATGGGCAGCTCAGCCGCTCGCACTGACTCGTCGCCAGGGACGAACGGTCCTTATTCTTAGGGATCCCGGTGGTGAACCGTTGGATCGGGTCATCGAGCATCACAAGGGCCAGCCACTCGATCTGATTCGCTTCTTGCGCATAGCCATCGGTTTTACAGCAGCACTGAGCCTCGCCCACCGGCAAGGTCTCATCCATAAGGACGTCAAGCCTGCAAACGCCCTTGTCGACGACTCGGGTCACGTGTGGCTGACGGGCTTTGGCATCGCGTCCCGTCTCCCCCGAGAGCGGCTGCCGCCTGTGCCGCCGGAGATGATTACCGGCACATTAGCCTATATGTCGCCTGAACAGACCGGGCGCATGAACCGCTCAGTCGATTCTCGCAGTGATCTCTATTCCCTGGGGGTCACGCTTTACGAACTGTTGACGGGCAGCCTCCCTTTCACCGGCTCCGACGCGATGGAATGGGTGCACTGTCATATTGCAAGACAGCCCCTTCCCCCCGGAGAACGAACGCCAGATATCCCGCCTCCAGTCTCGTCCGTCATCATGAAGTTGCTCGCCAAAACGGCTGAAGAGCGATACCAGACAGCAGTGGGACTTGAGCGCGATCTTCAGCGATGTCTAAAGGAATGGGAATCTCGTGGACGCATCGGCGAGTTCCCGCTCGGCGAGCACGACACGCCGGATCGGCTGCTGATTCCCGAAAAATTGTACGGGCGAGCATCTGAAATCAACACACTATTAGCGTCCTTCGATCGGGTCGTCGCGGGAGGGTTTCCGGAACTCGTGCTTGTTTCCGGCTATTCGGGTGTCGGCAAGTCGTCCGTTGTCAATGAACTCCATAAACCACTCGTTCCGCCTCGAGGGCTTTTTGCGTCAGGCAAATTCGATCAGTACAAGCGCGACATCCCTTACGCGACCTTAGCGCTTGCCTTCCAGAGCCTCATCCGTCCAATCCTGGTGAAGAACGAAGAAGAGCTGGGCCGCTGGCGCGATGCGATCCGCGAGGCGCTCGGTCCCAATGGTCAGCTCATGGTGGACCTGGTTCCCGAATTGAAGCTCATCATCGGCGAGCAGCAGCCTGTTCCGGAACTTCCGCCACAGGATGCGCAAAGTCGCTTCCAGTTGGTAGTCCGTCGATTTATCAGCGCATTCACGCGGGAGCATCCCCTTGCTCTCTTCCTCGACGATCTGCAATGGCTTGACGCGGCTACGCTGGATCTGATGGGGGATCTACTCACGCATCCGGACGTGAAACGTGTGATGTTGATCGGTGCCTATCGCGATAACGAAGTGGCCCCCACCCATCCGCTGATGCGCAAGCTGCAAGCCATTCGCCAGGCTGGAGCGATAGTGCATGACATCGTACTGGCGCCTCTGACGCGTGACGACCTGGAAGAGTTGCTTGGAGATTCCCTTCATTGTGAGCGGGGGCGTGCCAGCCCGTTGGCGGAACTCGTCGAGGAAAAGACTAGCGGCAATCCATTTTTCGCCATTCAATTTATATCTGCTCTCTTCGAAGAGGGATTACTCGTTTTTGACCATATCGAAGGGCACTGGTCTTGGGACCTGGATCGCATTCACGTCAAGTGTTTTACCGACAATGTCGTGGACCTGATGGTGGGGAAGTTGAATCGTCTGCCCGCCGGGACGCAGAAAGCACTCCAGCAGCTTGCGTGCCTTGGGAGCAGCGCCGACTTTGCCATGCTACGCGTGGTTTATCAGGACTCGAGCGAGGAAATGCATGAACAGCTTTGGGAAGCAGTCCGAACGGGCCTCGTTTCCCGATCTGAAGATGCTTACCGGTTCCTGCACGACCGTGTGCAGGAAGCAGCGTACTCGCTAATCCCCCAAGAACTGCGGGCAGAGGCGCATCTGCGAATCGGCATGTTGATGGCATCACACACCGCTCCCGACAAACTCGAGGAAGGGATCTTCGAGATCGTCAATCAACTTAACCGTGGATCTGATCTGATCACATCGGTTGCGGAGCATGAACGCATTGCGGAATTGAATCTTATCGCGGGTAGGCGCGCAAAGATCTCAACGGCGTACGCCTCGGCACTTAAGTATCTCCAAGCCGGACGTGGATTATTGACGGACGAGACGTGGAATCACAATTACGACCTTGTCTTCCCGATTGAATATCTCCTGGCCGAATGCGAAGTACTGACCGCCGATATGTACACGGCTGAAAATCGGC
>NZ_JBAUSA010001308.1:0-2515 GCF_049581465.1 Caballeronia sp.
TTCGTTTCTTTGCGCGTTTGCAAAGAAATGAAGTCCCGCCCCGGATAGGGGCTAACAGAAATAAGCAAGAAAATACTACTTATGCAGAACGACCACGCTGGAAGAAGGACTCAATGTTAGCCCCACACTCGCCGCGCGCAGCACCCCCCCCCAAGCCCCACATTCTCCGCAAGCAGCACCCCACCGTAACCCCATTCGCGAGCCCCCCAAACCCAGCGCAAAACCTAAACCCGTTCAAGCGCCAGCGCGATTCCCTGGCCTCCTCCAATACACAGCGTCACCATCCCCTTCCTAAGCCCATCGCGCTTCATCGCGTGAACCAGCCTCGTGACAAGCACCGCGCCCGTCGCCCCAATGGCATGACCATGCGCAATCGCTCCGCCTTCCGGATTCACGATGTCATCGGCAAGACCGAGCGTGCGCGCAACCGCGATCGGCACAGCAGCAAACGCCTCATTGATCTCAATCCGCTCAAGGTCCCCCAACGTCCAACCGGCGCGCGCCAGCGCCTGCTGCACGGCCGGCACAGGCCCCAGCCCGAACATGCCCGGTTCCACAGCCGCAATGCCATACGCCACCAGCCGCACCGCCGGCTCGATGCCATTTCGCTCCGCAAACCCGCGATCCGCAACCAGCACGGCCGACGCACCGCTGTTCAATCCCGGCGCGTTGCCCGCCGTGATCGTGCCGTCAGGACGAAACGCCGGACGCAGCTTCGAAAGCGTCGCGAACGTGGTATCGGGACGCGGCTGTTCATCGGTATCGAAGACGATGGTCTGCTTGCCCGCCTTCACTTCCAGCCCGACGATCTCGGCTTTGAACAGACCCTTCGACTGCGCCGCCGTAAAACGTTGCTGCGAGCGCTCGGCAAAGCGATCCTGCGCCTCGCGCGTGATGTCGAGTTGCGTGACGAGGTCTTCCGTGTGCCAGCCCGAATGCTTTCCGGAAAAGGCATCGTCGAGGCCGTCGCGCAACATGCTGTCATGGATCTCAGCGTTGCCCATCCGATAACCAAAGCGCCCGTTGTCCAGCAAATAAGGTGCTCGATCCATGTTCTCCATACCACCCGCCACCGCGAGTTGCACGAAGCCCGCACCGATCTCGTTCGCCGCCGACACGATCGCCTGCGCGCCGGAACCACACACGCGGTTCACGGTGAGCGCAGGCACCGACACCGGTAAGCCACCATTCACGGCGGCCTGGCGGGCAGGATTCATGCGATTTCCGGCCTGGATTACATTGCCGAACACAACCGACTCCACCTTCCCTGCATCTACGCCGGACCGGCGCAGACTCTCGCGGATCACGGCCGCGCCGAGCTCGGTTGCCGGCACGCCCTTCAGCCCGCCGTTAAAAGCGCCGATCGCGGTCCTGACCGGTTCACACAATACGATTTCACGTTGGCTCATAGTTCGCCTCTCCTAAGTTTCCAGCGAAGTTTCCAAGTTAACCGGCCCTTATTTCACGGCCGTGAGGGGGTGATCGAAACCTTTAGTGCATATGCACTTATCTACTGAAAAAAAATGACCTCGGCGAATAAACCGGGTCAGCTAGTCAGGACATCGATGTCACGTCGAACAACGATTTTCTCAGCTCGCCCGCGCGTTCACGGCCGAACCTCTCTTCGAATTCTTTCTGCGCCTCGCGCCAATGCGCCGCCGCCAGCATGTAGGTCTTCTTCCCGGCTTCGGAGAGATATAAGGCCACCGCACGCGAGCTCGCGTCCTGCGGCGCCGAACTCACCAGCGCGTCGCGCTGCATCGGCTTCAGGGCGCGCAGGAGCGTGGTGCGATCCATGACCATTGCGTCAGCCAGCTCCGCCATGGTCACGCCAGGGTTTTTCGAAATCGCCGCGAGCAGCGTGAACTGCGCAGCGGTCACGCCCGCCTGGCTCACATGGCGTTCGTAAAGCTGCGAAACGAAGCGCGCGGCCTGGCGGATGGCGAAGCAGTTGCAATCGAGGTAGGACACATCGGGCGTTGTCATGGCTTCAAGGATAGTAGTGCATATGCACGATGTCAAGCCGGAGCTTTTTGAACGGTTGGGATCAGCTTCGCGGATAGGCGACGACATCGCCTTCCACTGCGAGTTCGATTCGATCGCCCACGCGTGGATGGACGTGCCCCGCCACGCGAATCTGCACAGCGCGCGATTCCGACGTTGAGCGCAGCATGACGCTGGCATCGTGGCCATAGAACACGACTTTCTCGACCACGGCCTGCATGCCGCTGTGCGCATTCGACTCGGAAACGATGCGAATTTGCTCCGGCCGGATCATCACGTCGACCTCAACGTCGCCGTCCGCCATGCGCTGGGTGATCGTCAGGCACCCGAACTCACACTCCACGCGCCGCGCATCGCCGCGGGTAATCGTGCCCGACACGATCACCGCATCGCCCACAAAACTCGCCAGCTCGCGCGTCACCGGCCGCCGATAAACCGCTTCAGGCGTATCCCGCTGCACCAGCCGGCCTTTCCACAACACGGCCACCTCGTGCCCGAGCGACAGCGCCTC
>NZ_JBAUSA010001309.1:0-2553 GCF_049581465.1 Caballeronia sp.
CTCCACGAGGAACCCCTCAAACTGTCCCAATCAACCGGTACCCCACCCCGGTTTCCGTCACGATGTATTCCGGCTGTGCGGCGTCACGTTCCAATTTCTGCCTCAAATGCGCCATATAAATGCGCAAATAATGATGGCTCTCCACGTGCGACGGACCCCACACGTCGCGTAGCAATTGGCGGTGTGTCAACACGCGGCCCGCGTGCCGTACAAGCGTGGAAAGCAGCCGATATTCAATCGGCGTCAAATGCACGGCGACCCCCGCGCGAGTGACCTGCCGCAAGCTCATATCGATCATGACATCGCCAAATCTCACCTGCGCCGATTCACTCGATCCCGCCTGATTGCGGCGCCTCAAATGCGCACGAATCCGTGCCATCAACTCCGAAACGCCAAACGGCTTGGTCAGGTAATCGTCGGCGCCAGCGTCAAGCGCCGCAACCTTCTCCTCCTCCTGCGTGCGCGCCGACAATACAATCACCGGCAACTCGGTCCAGCTTCTCAACTCGCGAATAACATCGAGACCATCAGTATCGGGGAGCCCAAGATCCACTATCACAAGATCAGGCTTGCGCGTGGCCGCTTCCACCAAGCCCTGCTTGCCGGTTTCAGCCTCGTACACGGTAATGCCTTCCGCTTCCAGCGAAACACGCACGAAACGGCGAATCTGCTTTTCGTCCTCAATCAGCACGACGGTTACAGTAGGATCGCTCATAAGGCTTATGAAGTTTTCGTTGCAGGTAAAGGGAGTTCGGCTTCGTCGGGAAAACTCGGTACGGACGGCGCGGCATCGACTGGCAGCGTGAACCAGAACCGCGCCCCGTGCGCCGGTAAGCGCGGGAGCTTTTCAACGAGCCCATCCAGCGGTTCATCCGGCCGCGAATCCGGCCGCGCATCCACCCGATTCGCCGCGCCGATTGTACCGCCGTGTGCTTTCACAATAGCCTTGCAGAGCGACAGCCCAAGCCCGATACCGGGCTTCGACGACTCCTTCTCCCCGCGCACGAATTTCTCGAACACGCGCTCCTCCATGCCGGCCGGCAATCCAGGACCCGTATCGTCGATGAAAACCCGCACGAACGCCTTGTCATCCACATCGATACGCTCGGCGCCAATCGATAATGCCGACCCCGACGGCGTGTATTTCGCGGCGTTCTCCAGTAAGTTGGAAAAGAGACGCTCCATCAGCACGGCATCGAGTCGAAGAAATGGCAGGCTGGCAGGCAAATGCACCTCGATGGGATGGTCGGCCAAAACGCGCCGGCACGCGCGCAACGCCGCCCCCACGGTCTCTTCGAGCAACGACCATTGCCGGTTCAGCCGCACGCTGCCGGCCTGCAAACGCGCCATATCGAGCAGGTTTGTGACGATGCCCGTCATGCGTAGCGATTCTTCATGGATAGCGTCGATCAACTCCGCGTTCTCCGGCTTGCGCGTATCGCCATCAGCTTCCACGAGCATCGACGCAAATCCGACGATGGACGTGAGCGGCGTACGCAAATCGTGCGAGATCGCCGATAGCAGCGAATTGCGCAGGCGCTCCGATTCCATGCTGACCACCGCATCGCGTGCAATATCGACGTAATGCACGCGTTCGAGTGCAAGCGCGATCTGGGCGGCGAACGCGTCGAGCATGCGCTTCTGCTCGGGAATATCGAGTTCATTGAGCTCGCGCGTAAGCACCGTCAGCACGCCGCGCGTTCGCACTGGCGCCTTGAGCGGCAGGTACAGCGCGGTCGCGGCGGGCAGTGTGTCGGTGCCGCGGCCCGCCGGCTTCTGCTGATCGTAGACCCACTGGCCGACATCGAGATCGAGCGCGGGTTCGTCGAGTTGCGCCGCGGCCGATGTGACTTCCGGGGCGTCGAGCGTCCGGCGGACCTTATCGGTCGAATCCGGCAACAGCACAGCGACCCGCGCGCGAAACACTTCGCTCACGTGGCGGATGCCAATCTCCACGATCTGCCCGGCCGTCAGCGCTGCGCCGAGTTCGCCCGACATCGCGTACATCACGCTGGTGCGGCGCTCGCGCTTGCTCGCTACGCTCGCCTCGCGCCGCAAGCTCGACGTGAGATGGCTGATGACCAGCGACGTCAGCAACATACCGGCGAAGGTCAACAGGTATTGACTATCAGCGACGGACAGCGACATGCGCGGCGGGACGAAGAAGAAATCGAATGCCGCCACGCCCAGAAACGAAAGTAGTACGCCCGGACCGCGCCCAACTCGCGCCGCCGTGAAAATCACGCCGATCAAATAAAGCATCACGAGATTGGCGAGATCGAGCCGTTCGCTGACCAGACTGGCGATCAGGGTGATCACGGCGCAAGTGCCGATGGCGTAGACGTAACCGCGCAGTGGCGTGCGCTGCTCGCGCAATAGAATCGATGCATTACGCCAGTCGGGCGTGTCGGGATGGCCGCCGTCGTTGTCGGGCTCACGCGCGCGAATCAGCGTGAGATCGAGATCGCCCGCCTGTTCGGCCAGCCGCTCGCCGAACGGCCGATGCAACCAGCGGCCGATACCGCGTCGCGCGGATGCGCCCGCGACTAGCTT
>NZ_JBAUSA010001310.1:0-3656 GCF_049581465.1 Caballeronia sp.
ACCCGCCTCGAAATATTTGTAAAGTAATTCGGGAACACCGCCCGGAGAACTTGCACGATAGGCTTGCGGCGTAGAAAATTTATTGCGTAACGTCGATATATGACAGCAATGCCATCTAGCTGCCACCATCGGGTCAGTGCCACCTGACTACACTTGCTGCATGCAGAATCTCACGAAGATGACCTCGTGACCTTCGTTGCATGGAGAGTTCTCAAGTCCACGTCTTCAGGAGCCAGAAAATGAAACTTATACTTGCCGGCATTAGCGTTGCTTCGCTTCTTGTCATTGCTACAAGCGCATACGCTGATGACTCCGTCCCCGTTCAAGCACCCACGTCGCAATCCTCCCAGCAGGCTGGCGATCAGGGCGGAACAATTTCAGGCTCGTCTGCATGGGGCCAATCGAGTGCGGGTCTCACACGCAACGACGTCAAGCAGCAACTGAATACGGCTGAGCAAAACGGGCAAATCGCCCGGCTCAATCAAACCCTTTACAAGGGCCAATAACAGAAGTTGAAACGATTCCCGGGAAAGTCAATTCGCGATCGATTTGAGCGGAGCTCTCCAACCCGGGAAGCGAAACCATGTCCCCGCCTTTCAACGACGCCCCTGTTTTCTAGGACGTCGACCCTGGCGCGAGTAGTAGAAATACGCGATACAGTGCTTGTTAGCGCTGCGGCAGTCATTCAACTTGGGAGAGGGTTGCTCAATGCCAAAAATCAATGGATTGCGTCCCTTTGCGTTCGTGCTCGCCGTCCCCGATTTGGAGCGCAACGCGGCTTATTTTCGTGATGCGCTCGGCTTTCGCGTTGAATGGGCGGACGCATCGGGTTGGCGGCTCCTCTGCCGGGGAGATGTCCGCATCATGCTTGGCGATTGTCCCGACGCCTTGTCCGCCGCAGCGACCGGCGACCACAGCTACTTCGGCTATATGGATGTCGATGACGCCGACGCTTTCTATGAGGAATTCGTTGAAAAAGGGGCGTTGATACTCGACCCTCCGACCGACAAGCCGCACGGCATGCGTGAATTTACGGTCGCGACGCCCGACGGGCATCGACTCGTGTTCGGTCAGGCCCTTGCCCGGAAATAGGTGCAGACGGCACACGTGAGCTCAGCTTCGAATCGGCGCCGCGCGCCCTACCGCCTGGGCCCTTTCATAATTTCCATCTCCATCGCGGCGTTCCACTCCTCGCTCGCCTCGGTGGCATCCATCTCTTCCTCAACGGACCCCATCGCGCGCTCGGCGGCCTCTTTCGTCTCGTCTGGCGGGTCGTCGAATTCGTCGCCGTCGTCACCTGGGGGTTGCAGCATGTCCTTAAGCATCGCGCTTAGCTCGGGGGTGTCCCAGGGCAAGCCGCGTTGCGTCTGCACCTTAATGTAATGTCTCACTTCCGCGTCCTGCTCCGCGGTGAGGGGCAAGCCCCTAAAGGTGGCATCAGGGTCAAGGTCTGTCATGGCTTTCTCCAGGGCACGGCGTCCCTTAGTGTAGCTCCGTTGCAGGCTTGTGATGCGGTGACGGCGGAGGTATTTGTCTGACGATGGAAATCCGATCGGGACATCCACACCGTTGCGCCTGCATCATCTTCCCGTGGACGCCGCCATAGAAAAATGAATAGTGCAACTCGGTATTTCGTCACCTTGCCGATAAGTGATTTGGCACCTATAACGGGGAAACGGACTAGCGTGGGCTAATTTCTTGTCGCTCGGTGTTCCTCGTGACCGCGTTCGCCACCGCCGGGCACTTCAACGCTCCTGGAGACCCGCCGTGTACCCAATCCAGCGTGCATTTGCAATCTTGATTGTCGGCTCCGTGTGGGTGAGCACGGCGAGAGCGCAAGCGGATTCTGATACCACCGCCCCCGTTCAACAACACGCGCCCCGCAAAACGACGAAGCCTAATCACAAACAAACGCAACCCGCCGACGCTTGCTATCGCGGCGGTCAAATCTATTCCAATGGGTATGTCGATAAATGGTGCGCCAAATATGGTCCTTCCGGCTGTGTGGAAACGCGTTGCCTCCCATGTAATAGCGGAACCTGGGGACCGGACCAGATCTGTCGATAAGCGCGGCGAGGATTAGCCTGCCAATTTGTCGAGCGCGGTCACGCTTGCAACGTGGCCGCGCAACCCTAGCGAGGCGCTTGCCTTCAAACCCTGATAGCGCAGGCATGTCACCCGCAGGAACGACGCGAAATTCGTCGCTTCTCCCAGATGCAGCGACACCTCCTCGTGAAGCTTGGCGATCAATTGGTTGGTCGTCATGTCGTTATCGGCGGCGAGTTCCGACAGCGTCTGCCAGAACAGGTTTTCGAGCCGGATCGTGGTAATCACGCCGCTAATGCGCACTGAGCGGGCACGGCATTCGTAAAGGATCGGATCAGTCTGCGCGTAGATCTTGCACATCGGCTACTCCTTAAAATGAACGCGACGGGCAGCGTCCGGCCGCCCGTCGCCGCGCTTAGATTCTCTGGCTTCGCATCTGGTCGGCGATGTACCCCGATTGCCGAATCGCCAGCGTCACGATCGTCAAGGTCGGATTCTCGGCCGCGCCGCTCGTGAACTGGCTGCCGTCCGAAATGAACAGATTTTTCACGTCGTGTGTCTGTCCGTATTTGTTGCACACGCCGTCCCTCGCGTTCGCACTCATCCGGCAAGTGCCGAGGTTGTGCGTGGACGGATAAGGCGGCGTGCGCAGCGTCTTGATCGCGCCGGCTGCCGCATAGACCGCCTCGCCTTGTTGATAGGCGTGGTTACGCATCGCGACGTCGTTCGGATGATCGTCATAGTGGACGTTCGCGACGGGCAGGCCGAAGCTGTCCTTGACGTCATGGTTCAGCGTGATGCGGTTCGACTCGGATGGCATGTCCTCGCCGACAATCCACATGCCCGCCAGATTCACATAGTTGTCGAGGTAGTAAGTGAAATCCGATCCCCACGCGCCGGGGTCAAGGAACGCCGCCGCGAATGGCAGTCCGAGCGAGATCGTCTCAAGTTCGTAGCCGCCCGCAAAGCCGCGCTTCGGATTGAATTCAACTTCGTCCGTGATAATGCCGGCCATCACGGTGCCGCGATAGAAGTGCACCGGTTCCTTGAACACGCCGAACACCGATCCGGTCGTGTGCCGCATGTAGTTGCGGCCGACCTGGCCCGAACTGTTAGCAAGGCCATTCGGGAATTTCGACGATTCCGACAGCAGCAACAGCCGGGGCGTCTCGATCGAATTGCCCGCCACGCAGACAACCCGCGCGCGCTGGCGCTGCTGTTTGCCGTCGGCATCGATATAGACGACGCTGCTCGCCTTGCCTGCCGCATTGGTGTCGATCCGCATTACATGTGCCTCAGTGCGCAGATCGAGCTTGCCCGTTGCCTCGGCCGCCGGAATTTCGGTGTAGAGCGTCGACCATTTTGCGCCGGACTTGCAGCCCTGGAAGCAGAAACCCAGCTGCATGCAGCTTGCGCGACCGGCGCGCGGCTCGCTATTGATCGCCATATGGCCGGTGTTGCAGGTCTTGTAGCCGACCTTTGTCGCGCCGTCGTACATGACCTTGAAGTTGTTGTTGCCGGGCAGCCCTGGAATGCCGTTGGTGCGCGTCACGCCCATCTTGTCCTCGGCGCGCGCGTAGTAGGGATCGAGTTCGGACCGCGAAATCGGC
>NZ_JBAUSA010001311.1:0-5802 GCF_049581465.1 Caballeronia sp.
GATGAACGATTGAGTAGGGCGCTTTAGCGTTTCCCCACCCAGGCGGTGGGGATGTTCAGTTTTAACATCTACGAACTCGCCGAAGCAGGCGCGCAACACACCGACGATCTTGTTGAGCCAGTATGCACGACCGGTCCATATAGAACCGCAGTTGCAAATAATGAACTGGGCTTGCCCCATCGCGATTTTCTCGCCCGCTTCCTGGTGCTACCCAGGATTGACCATTCCTACGTTCTGGTCGACACCAGTCGGGGCGATCGTGTTATCGGCGGGTTGATTTGCGGCCCTTTGCGCGATTTCGAACCGACCGACTGGAGCATGTTCTCAAGCGAAAGCATTCGTGGATTGCACGCTGCATTCAAAACCATGAGGATTCCTGAAAAACGTCATATCGATGCGCGAACCATCGTCCGGGACATGCAAGGAAAGGGCCTGGGCAAAGCGCTATTTCCGGCAGCGGAATCGATGGCAGGCATCCTTGGCTATAAGCACAATCTTTCACTCGTCGGGGCCGGCAGGATCCGACGTCGGTTTCCGGCGCGCTGACGTTGGCCGGCTTAGCCGGTTCGCTCTTTCGTCCGCTAGCTAACTACGGATTGGCGGCCACAGGCGGGCCGTATGAACCAACGCCAGCATCCATATTGTTTCGCCTTCGACCTCATACACCAAGCGATAGTTTTCGTGCGGGATCAGCTCACGCGTGCCTGCGATTTTTCCGGCCCGGCCCATCAGGGGGAAGTCAGGCAACTGCGCGATGACATCGCCGAATAACTCGTCCATCCGGGCAGCGGCGGCTACGTTGTCGGTCGCGATGTAGTCCCACACGTCATCGCGGTCCTGTTCGGCTTCTGGCGTCCAGACGACCCTCACGCCTTACCAGCCGCGCTGGCGCGCCGCGCGGCGAACCGGGCTTCAACCTCATCATTTGAGCGGCCTCGGCCGGCACGCATCGAGAGGCGACCTGCATCGATCTTGCCGCGTAGGAACTCATCATGTTCGCGCGCCTCGCGCTGGCGTTGCACGAACTCGCGCATCAACTCACGCAGCACCTGCGACGCCGGCCGGTGTGCGGCTTCGGCTTCCGCCATGAACTCGGCGCGCAACTCCGGTTCGAGCTTCATTGTGAATACGGCTTCTTTCGGCATGGGGACAACCTCTAACGATAGATACTAACCAAGTATATACGTTTTAATCACCACGAGGGGTCGCTGCCCAGCAAGCTGTTTGACGGAGACGTGCATAAAACAGTACCTTGCATTAACCAATAGCTGGTGATACATTTCACGTCACGGTGCTGCGGAACACATTGTTCCCAGCACTCGTGCATAGCAAGGTACCATGTTATGCACCTTACTGTCATGGAACCACATGAAAATCCAGCTCAAGAAGGGCACTCTCGACATGTGCGTACTCTCCGTCCTTGCCCGTGGCGACAGCTACGCGTACGAACTCGTATCGACCCTGTCGGAAACAATGGAAATCAGCGAAGGCACGATTTATCCGCTGATGCGTCGTCTGCAGGCGCAAGCGTGGGTGTCGACCTATTTCGTCGAGTCGAGTTCAGGGCCACCGCGCAAGTACTACACGCTGACCATAGCGGGGCGCGACAGTCTCGCGGAGATGCAAGACGAGTGGCGCAGTTTTGTCGATGAAGTCAACGGTGTGCTGGGCTTACCTAACATTCCATCCGGAACAGGGGAAACGCAATGACGCAGGAAGCATTCATCCAGCAACTGCGACATGAGCTGCGGAGTCTGTCGAAAGACGTTGTCGACGAAATCATTGCCGACTACCGCGAATACATCGGCGACGCGCTGGCTGCGGGCCGCAACGAAGCTGAAGTGATTGCCGCGCTCGGCGACCCGGTCAAGCTGGGACGTGAACTGAAGGCGCAGGCGACCTTCCGGCAATGGGAAACGCGCCGCTCGTTCGGCAACCTGATGCGCGTGTTCGTGTCGATCGCCGGGCTCGGACTGTTGCAACTGCTGCTGCTGGTGCCGTTCATGCTGTACTTGCTGCTGCTGACGGCGGGCTATGCGGTGTCGTTGGCGCTCACGCTGGCGGGACTCGTCACGGTGATCGCGCTCGGCAGCCATCATCTGTTTGGCTGGCCGGCGTTCGATGCGCTGCCGTTCAGCTTCGAAAGCACCTCGCATCAGCTAGCGGAGGACCCGAAGGCCCTGAGCGACGACGATGACCCCGACGACGAAGCCGCGTCGGGCACAAGTGCGAACGTGAGCGCAAATGCAAGCGCAAGCGCGACCATGCAGGCCAGCGGCGCGGCACCCGGCGAAACTGACCCACATCTCGCTGACGAACAAATGCGCGATTTCCGCGTGGTTGGCGATCTCTTCGAGTTGCGGGCGCAGTCGGGCACGCACATCTCCGTAGTAACGACGGCGGGTCCGCTCGACATAAAGAACGTCGACGGCAAGGTGAGGATCAACGCGGTTGGCGGCGCACGCGATCAGTTCACGGTCAACGGCGACACGTGGTCGATTCCACGCGCCAACGTCCTTGCGCTCGATATCAAGGACGATAAGGGCAACAAGCTGTCGGTGGCGCGCATCGGCGCTGATCCGAACGCGATGGCGTGGGATATCAGGAATGACGGCGATCACGTGTCGTTCGTGCAGGGCGGTCGCGGCGGTGGTCATCTGTCGGTGGAGAGCGGTCCGGATTCGGTGACGCTCGAACATAACCGCGTAGCGATTCAAAACGGCTCCGACAAGGTGGTGATCGTCGGACCGCATGGTTCCGGCATCGGCGCGATGATCTACGGCTTTGCAATGCTGGTGGCGGGCGTCGTCGGACTGTGGCTGTGCATCTGGCTGACGCGCACTACCTGGCGCGGACTCGTGCGCTATGTGCGCCGACAGATCGAACGTATCACGCAACGGCTTGACGAAGGCCAATCGGGCTGATTCAGCAAGGCGGCGTCACCTCGCGTGACGTCGCCGCGCCAGTACCACACTCATCGACATGCACCGGCGTGCATGTCTCCATTGTAGTCAATCAGTATTCCTACATTATTTGAAAGGAAGCGATCATGAACCTACACTTTCCTGCCAGCACGATGAAGACGACACGTCCGCGCCACGCACATGGCATCGTGCACCCGGACGTTCGCAGAGTGGACGTGCTGCGTATCGCCAACTGGCTTGCGGAAGGTATCGGTATCGCTCGCGCGCAGCCGCTGCTGTGGCTACCCGCGATTCTCGGTGGCGCTGATTTCTCCACGCTGTTCGAACTTGCACCGCCGCTGCTCGCGATCCTGCTCGCGGCGCTGCTCGTGCCGCTGTGGGCCGGCGCGATGATGCTGATGCAGGAGCGTTCGCGCAACGCGCGTCCGTGGACGATCGGCGAAACGCTTGAGGCCGTCAACGGTCATCGCAATGCGCTCTTTACGATTGGTTTGAGCGGCGCGGCGATTGCGGGAATCGGCTATCTGCTCTCGTTCGCTGTGTTTCACATGACGGTGTCGACTTCGCTCGCCGCCAACGGCGCGCACAATCTGGCGATCGTCTATGGCGTGCAGCAGGGCGCGCAGAATGCGCTCGAACCGCTGATCAGCATGCCGTTCTACGTGATCGCGATTGCCGCGGTGTGGTTCGCGCCGGCGCTCGTCGTGCTGCACAACCTGTCGCCCGTCGATGCAATGACGGCGAGCCTGCGTGCCGCGCTGCGCAACTGGCCGGTCGCGCTGGTCTATGCGGCTGCGATTGGCGCCGACATCCTGCTCGCGCCGGTTGTCCCGATGCTCGCACGCGGTGTCGTCGTGACGCCGCTCGTCAGCACGCTGATCGTGCTATCGATGTACGGCAGCTATCGCGACCTGTTCATCGCACGATGAACGGCGCGAGTGCGTTATCGCTAAGTCATTTTGTCGAGCGCGCTCGGCGGATGGGATATCGCCGGTGCGCAAGCCGACGCTCCACGGCACCGCGAGTTCCGTCACGGCGGGCAGTATCGGCGGCTAGGGCGCGTATCGAAGGGCAGGTTCGCGGTGTCCGGATCGATCACGATAGGGACCGGTTGAAACAACTCGGCGATGGCATCGGCCTGTGCTTGCCCCGCACGAGTTCTCGGCACCCGGCGCGCACGAGGCGCGTGGCGCTTATCATCCCGCCTGACGTCTGCCGGGGTGTTCATTGCCCGGCCCCGTCGAGAAAGCCTTTGAGCATGTCGAGCGTATCGGCGTCGTCGATATGTTTATCCGTGCGCCATCTCAACATGCGCGGAAACCTCACCGCGATGCCCGACTTATGGCGCGGACTCGCCTGAATCCCTTCGAAACCGATCTCGAACACGAGGGTCGGCGTGACGCTTCGCACCGGTCCAAATTTCTCAACGGTCGTCTTGCGCACGATCGCATCGACCTCGCGCATTTCGTCATCGGTGAGGCCGGAATAAGCCTTCGCGAAGGGTACGAGCGTGCGCACGCTATCGACTTCGTCCCACACGGCGAAGGTGAAATCGGTGTACAAACTCGCGCGCCGGCCGTGGCCGCGCTGTGCGTAGAGCAGGACGGCGTCGACGGCGTAGGGATCGATTTTCCACTTCCACCACGTCCCCGATGCCTTCGTGCGCCCGACGCCATACAGCGATTCGCGTCCCTTCAACATCAGGCCTTCAACGCCGCGGCTACGGCTTTGGTCGCGCAAGACGGCGATGGCGTTCCAGTCGGCGGCAGTCACCATCGGCGATACGCGCAGCAAATCCACCGCTAGCGTTTCGCTCAACGCGGCGGCCAAGGCGTCGAGTTGCGCGCGGCGTTCGACAAGCGGGGTGATGCGCAGATCGCGGCCATTAGCTTCGAGCAGATCGTAGGCGAGGAACGTGGCCGGCGAATCGGCGAGTACCTTCTTCGATAATGTCTTGCGCGTGATCCGTGGCTGCAGCCGCGAGAACGGCAACGGCGCATCGCCGCCGGGTTCCCACGCGAGAATCTCTCCATCTATCACGGTGCCGTCCGACAGCGCCGCACCTAAAGCGGCGAGTTCGGGAAAGCGATCGGTGATCAAATCCTCTCCGCGCGACCAGAGCCACACGCGGCCGCCGCGCTTCACGAGCTGCGCGCGAATCCCATCCCACTTCCATTCGATAACCCAATCCGACGGTGCGCCGAGCGTCACCGGGTCGGCCTGCAGCGGATGGGCGAGGAAAAATGGATACGGCAAGCCGAGGTCGCTTTCATGCGGCGTGGCGGCGTTTTCGTCGTCGGTGCTTTCCGGCGCAATCAGTCGCAGATAACGCGCCGCACCGGGTGCTTGCCGCGAATCGGTCCAGCCGACCATGCGCTGGGCGATGCGCTTGTGATCCACGCCCGCGACTTCGGCGAGCGCGCGCACGACAAGCTGACGCGCGACACCCACACGAAAGCCGCCGCCAATCAACTTGGTCAACAGAAAGCGTTCGCTCCAGTCGAGTTCGTCCCAGTAGCCGAGCAAACGCGTTCGAAGTTCTGTCGGATCCAGTCCGCGCAGGGTGAGCACGCGCCCCTCGATCCACTGCGCGAGACCGAGTTCGGACGTCCGCTGCGCAGGCGGCAGGATATGCGCGATGGTTTCGGCCAGATCGCCGACGACCTGATAGGACTCCTCGAAGAGCCATTCTGGCAGGCCGGCGCGTTCGCGGGCGAACTCGATCAGAAGGCGGGTCGGTACGGACTGGCGAGGTTTGCCGCCGCTGAGAAAGTACGACGCCCACGCGGCGTCCTCCGGTTCAGCCGCCGAAAAATACGTGATCAGCGCCTCGAGTTTTTCTTTCGTGGACGTGGTGCGGTCGAGCGCGGTGTACAAC
>NZ_JBAUSA010001312.1:0-3208 GCF_049581465.1 Caballeronia sp.
GCGCAAGGCCGCTGGCACATGCACCGGGCAACCGAGCTTCTGAAAACCGCCGAAAAGCACCTCAGAGAAGCGCACCCCGACATCGTTCGTATCAGTGCCGCGGGCGATCTCCGTCGCGGCTGCGAACTGGTCGGCGACCTTTCCATTGTCGCGGAGGTTAGCAAACTACCGAGTGGGCCCTCTATCCTCAGGGCGGGTGGAGAGTTGACGGCCCACCTGACCGACACCGCGCACTATGGCATCACGCTTCTGCTGGCGACCGGCTCGGACGCGCATCTCGCGTCTCTACGCGCCGTTGCAGCGGAGCAGGGCATGAGCCTGGACGCTAACGGTCTTCAGCGCGGCGGTAAGCTCGTTGCGGCTGCCAGCGAGAACGACATCTATAGCGCGCTTGGCATGCAGCCTGTGCCTCCGGAGCTGCGCGAGGGCCGTAGCGAAGTGGCCCAAGCTCTTGCCGGAACACTGCCGGAGCTTGTCACCGATCGCGATATAGCTGGAATCCTTCACGCGCACACTAATCGCTCTGACGGGCTCGATAGGCTTGAGACCATGGCGGAGGCCACGTTGAGCCGGGGCTATGAGTACTTCGGAGTCGCCGATCACTCGAGATCAGCGCACTACGCGGGCGGACTAAGCCCAGAAGAAGTTGCGGAGCAGCAGGCGGAGGCCGACAGGCTGAACAAGAAATACGGCAAGCGTTTCCGCGTCTTCAAGGGCATCGAATCCGACATTCTCGTGGACGGCTCGCTTGATTACCCGAATGAGGTGCTGGAAACGTTCGACTTTGTCGTTGCAAGCGTGCACGGCCGTTTCACGATGGACCGCGCAGCACAGACCGAACGTGTCATCCGCGCGGCGTCCAATCCCTACACGACGATCCTCGGGCATATGACCGGCCGGCAATTGCTTCGCCGCCCCGGCTACGACATCGACGTTGAAGAGGTGCTCGCAGCATGTGCCGAGCACAGCGTCGCGGTGGAGATAAACGCAAACCCTTGGCGCCTCGATCTTGATTGGCGTTGGCATGAACTAGCCCTGAAGCTCGGCTGTTTCATGAGCATCAACCCCGACGCCCATTCCACCCGCGAGCTCGATCTCACGCACTGGGGCGTCGAGATGGCCCGCAAGGGCGGAGTGCCGAAGGACAGGGTTCTCAATTGCCTCACCAGAGAAGAGCTTACCTCGTACCTAGAGAAGAGACGCACCGGGAGGAGGGTCAAACTCGTTCAGCCGCGCCATGGGAGACCTGAGTCGCGGACGTTTGCCGCCGCCAGGAGGAAGCAGGCCGCTCCCCGCAAGAACACAAAAGCCTGACTCGGTAATTGTTTGGCGCCCTCACGCCTGCAACCCGGACCGAAATATTGCGGGGCCTATCTCTCCAAGCTGCATCATTCCCACCGCGCGAGGATTGCCGCGGCGTCTGCGGTCTCTATCTGCTCCGAATATCGGGTGTGATAAAGCCGCATAAGCATCATGCCCTTCGTCAGAAGAACTGCATATCGCGTCCCGCACGACGATGACCCGGTAGCCGATGTCAACCGCGTCCAGCACCGTTGCCAGCACGCAAACATCGGTCTCAGATCCGGAGACAATAAGCGCGTCGGCCTCGCGCTGACGGAGGTGTTCGATCAGCCCGGGTTCGGCGAAGGCGGAATAGCGTGTTTTGTCGATCACCGTCGCAAGGGGGCAAAGCGCCGCAAGCGGTGGCATCAAGTCCAGCAATCGGAAATCGAGGCGTTCGCGGGTCGCGACGCGCCAGCGCGTGTAATAGCGCTGCCACATGCCCGGCATCTCGTTTGGACGCGCGGGCGGAACGAAGCGGGTGAAAACCGTTCTTTCGGGATGACGGCTCGCGAGCGCATCAGCACCCGGCAGGACCCTGTCCATCCATGGCGTCGGCTAAAGGGCCTTCGGCCGAAAAAATCCGCGGCATGTCGATGCATAGGTGGACGCTGCGCTCGGTCAGCGGAAGAGTAGTAAACGATCGCCCACCCCGCTCAGCTTTCTATAGCCATCGCCTCACCCGCCATCCGAGCACCGCGACGGCGAGCCACGAGGCCGCGGCGAAGACGAGTGCCCAAACGGGAGACCGCACAATCATCAGCCAGATCACGAGACCGAAAGCTGCCAGCCCGAAACTTCCAAGCGTCGCTCCGGCGGCATCCAGCGCCGCGGCTTCCTTGCCGCGCCGCGCTCCCGGCAGACCCGCTTTCTCCTTGCGTTCCCGGACATGCTTTTCGATCAATGTCGCACTTGCTGGAAAGATCGCGGGAAAGGCGAGAAACAGGCCACCAATGACTGGCCCAAAGCGGGCCGCGATGAGACCTGCGACTACGGTCATCGCCCCGCCAAGCAGGAACCTGACGAGATACTCGTACCAACGCGTCTGGCGAAGGGCGGAAGGCTTGAACTGGACAATCATGAGAGTTGGAACAGGGCCGCGGATGCACCAAGCGCAACAGCGAACCAGACAATGAGAGCTGCCATTGTCGCAGCCCGTGATGACAGCAGGAATCTTTTGAGCAACACGCACACAGTCCAGCTGTAGGCCGCAAGCGCGAAGGCCCCCACAATCATCGAGCGACTTTCCAGGGCCACGAACGGAGCGCCTTTTTGCGACAGGGTGAGGAGGAGCGTCGCGAGGGCAATCGAGGGAGCAGCGCCGAACAAGCCCGCGAAGCTTTTGGGGCGCAAAGTGTCGCCAAGCGCCGCGAACACAGACACCGCTATTCCTCCGGCGAGGAACCGCAAGCTATATTCAAGCATCGTTCCTTTGTGACATCCTCTGTCAGCTAATGGTTTATCTGCGACGTCAGGTCGGCGCTTTCTTTCCGGTCATTCGGTCCTCGCGCATCAAACAATATTTGGCCAGCACGCACTCCTACCGCACGTCCAGTATGACGGCTTCGCCGCCGGTCATTTCCACCGTGTCTCCGGGCCCATGCGTCAGAACGGCCCGCGCGAGCGGCGACATGTACGAGAGCGTGCCGTGCGATGGGTCGGCCTCATCTACGCCGACGATCCTGAAGCTTTGCTCGCGGCCGTCCGCTCTGCGCAGGCTGACGATCATGCCGAAGGATGCCGTGCTTTTATCAGCAGGGGGTTTGACGACTTCCGCGCTTGCGCGCCGCGCTCTCCAGTAGCGGACTTCCCTCGAAGCCGCGGCGGGGGCTCCCGCGTCGCCTTTGTCCGTCGCGGCGCGGTGCGC
>NZ_JBAUSA010001313.1:0-5452 GCF_049581465.1 Caballeronia sp.
TCATTGGACAGTGCTTACCCATACTCGTTACCGGCGTACTGTGGGCCGTATGGGGCCCTTCACCGGGGAAGCGGGCATTACATCTTCGGATAGTCGATGCGGACACGGGGCGACGGATGACCGTGAGGCAAGCGGGTTTGCGCACACTAGGCTATCTGCTTACTTTCGCGACATTCGGTGCAGGATTCTTGTGGGTTCTATTCAACGAGCGAAAGCAGTGTTTGCACGATCGGATAGCCAACACCGTGGTCATCGACGATGGACTCGTTGATAGCAGTCCTTCGGAAAAATAGGCAGCGGTGTAAATTGGCAACGCCGATAGACGCTGCCAGAGGGGGCAGTGGGTGGCTTTAGCGCACGAGGGACGGACGCTTGTTGTCGAACTTCCAGTTCGGAATCAGATACTGCATCGCGACGCCATCATCCCTCGCACCCAGGCCGTGCTGTTGGTAGAGCGCGTGAGCCTTTTCAAGCTCATCCATATCAAGCTCCACGCCAAGCCCAGCCTGTTCAGGGACTTTCACTTTTCCGTCGACAATCTGCAGTGGGTTACGTGTGAGACGCTGGCCATCTTGCCAAATCCAGTGGGTGTCGATGGCCGTAATTTTCCCCGGCGCCGCAGCTGCCACTTGCGTGAACATGGCCAGCGAAATATCGAAGTGGTTATTCGAATGAGAGCCCCACGTAAGACCCCATTCATTGCACATTTGCGCGACGCGCACGGAGCCCTGCATTGTCCAGAAGTGCGGATCGGCAAGCGGGATGTCGACTGACTGCAATTGAATGGCATGACCCATCTGACGCCAATCGGTTGCAATCATGTTGGTGGCGGTCGGAAGGCCGGTTGCCCGGCGGAACTCCGCCATCACTTCGCGTCCTGAGTAGCCGTTTTCTGCGCCACATGGGTCTTCTGCATAAGCCAGTACGTGGTGCTGGTCGCGGCAAAGACGTACCGCTTCGGCAAGCGACCAGGCACCATTGGGGTCGAGTGTCACGCGTGCTTTCGGGAATCGCTCGGCAAGCGCGGTCACCGCCTCGATTTCGGCATCGCCGGGAAGCACGCCGCCTTTGAGCTTGAAATCGTTGAAACCGTAGCGAGCCTGAGCAGCTTCCGCCAGACGGACGACCGCTTCCGTTGTCATCGCTTCTTCGGTGCGCAAGCGCGACCAGTCATCGCTGCCGTCCGCACCGCTTGCGTATGGCAGGTCCGTCTTCTTACGGTCGCCGATATAGAACAGGTAGCCGAGCATTTCGACTTCGGTGCGCTGCTGACCTTCGCCAAGCAATGCGGCGACGGGCACGCCGAGATGCTGACCGAGCAAATCGAGCAGTGCCGCTTCGAGTGCTGTGACCGCGTGAATCGTCGTTCGCAGATCGAATGTCTGGAGACCCCGGCCGCCGGCGTCGCGGTCGGCGAATTGTGTGCGAGCCCTGTTGAGAACCGCTTGCAAGTTGCCGATGGATTGACCCACAACCAGCGGGCGCGCGTCGTCGATGGTCTTGCGAATGCTCTCGCCCCCAGGAACCTCGCCCACGCCCGTGTTTCCGGCGCTGTCCTTAAGGATCACGATGTTGCGCGTGAAGAACGGGCCATGTGCACCGCTCAAGTTCATCAACATGCTGTCGCGGCCAGCGACGGGCACGACCCGCAGCTCGGTGACGGTGGGGGTTGTGTTGGACTTGATTGAGTTCGTGGACATGAGAATGGACCCTGGTGAATTAAAAGGCTGTACGCTGGCGGGCGCTGCCGAGTGCGTGCTATTAATGATTTCGACGCAGTTGGCTGTACTCCACGAACGCCGCCGGCTCGTCGGTTAGATACGCGAGGCTCGATTCGATATTGGCGGCTGTACCGAGGCGAGAGAGCTGGCCCCTCAGGGAATCTACAGCATTGCAGGGAATATACTTCAATCAGATCATCGCTAGCCGAAGGCGAATTAGGACGTCCGACAATAAAATCGGTGATAGACGAAAAGCGGCCGCGATTGCGCATCATATGCACAAAAGCGGCCGCCACGCGTTTATACGCGAACGGACATCGGGCCTCTTAGATTACGCTGCCACTTTGGCGCACCGCGCGCCCCGCGGCTCGCGACAAGACGTAATAGACTGCACCGCCAACCAGCATGCCCGCGAGCGCTTCCGAGAACCACGGCGCCAGATAGTGAACGAGCACCGCGACAACCGCGCCCGCGCCCCAGGCGAGAAATGCGCTTCCGCGAAAATCTTCGACCGCTTGCGTCTGCGAGTAGTGGCGGATCAGCATTTGATCGACAATGATGACGGCGCCGATCGGAGGAACGAGAATTCCCAGCAGGTTAAGCCAGTTGAGGAACAGACTCCAGACACCGGCGAGCGCCAATAGACCACCCAGCACCCCGAGAACAATAGTCATTGTTCTCATCTTCTTCTTCGCGATTCGTCCCCAGCCCACTGCACCGTTGTACAAGCAGTGCGTGCACACGGAGCCGAGATTTACGAAGACAAAGACCAGCGCAATCGCCGACAGCACGCCGCCGTGGCCGGTCAGGACCGGCATGAAGTTTCCGCCATTCGTGGCCGGAGCGACGGCGGCACCCGCGCAAACGATCAGGATGCCGAAGAGCTGCGCGATAATATTAGCTATTGGAAACGCCGTGAAAATCGCATAGATCGCGGACCTACCATCCTTGGACCAGCGTGTAAAGTCCGCTGTCATCGTTCCCGAATCGGCGAACGTTGCAACGACCACCGTCACAGCACTTCCAACAGACATTGCGCTGTTCATGCCGAGCCCGTTGTAACTGATCACCTGCGAAAGCGAATGTTCCGAGCTCACCAGATAAAGCGCCACGGCTCCAAGGATCACGTACAGCGGCGCCGCGATCATGCCAACGATCGATAGTGCGCGAATACCGATGAACGTCACGCCGGTATAGAGCACCATCGCCACGATGATCGTCGTCGTCTCGTTCCATCCATACGCAGCGTGCACGGTCGTCCCGGTCAGCCCGGTCTGGAATGCATACCACCCTATGACGACGCTTGCCAGGAAGCCCGATGTGATCACGTAACCCTTTTTGCCGAACGTGTGCTCGGCTTGAAGGGCGAAACTGCGGCCGGTGTTTCCGGCGATAAAGCTCAACGCGCCGACATACGCGAAAAGAATGGCATTGCCGATCAGGACCGCCAACAACGCCTTGGCGAAGCCAAGGTTGTAGGCAATGATGCCGCCAAAGACGGCATTCGTGATGATCATCGGAAAGCCGAACCAGACTGCCGCCACGGACGACAACGAATGGCGATGCGACTGGGGGACTGGCTCGTGTTCGAACTCTGAGTGAAGCGAATGTTGTTCGGTCGACTTGCTCATGACGTTCCCACTCCCTGGTTTAACGTGAGAGACCGGCGTTCTCGACGAGGCTCGGCCAACGATTGCGCCACGGACGTGCCTGCTCGAATGCCGCCGAGGCACGCAGCACCAGCGCATCGTCGAGATGACGTCCAACGATCTGCAAGCCGACAGGCAGTCCATCATCGGTGAAGCCCGCCGGGACGGATGCGGCCGGCTGTCCCGTGAGATTGATCGGATACGTGAATGAGAGCCACTGTGTCGGCGCGACCATGCGTCCGTCGGTTTTCTCGGGCCCCTGGGTATGAACCGGAAAGGGCGGAACCGTTAGCGTGGGCGTCAGGAGGAGATCGTAGTTGCTCATGAAACGCCACATCTTGTTGACGACCGACTTGCGCGTCACCATTGCATTGGTGAAGTCCTCTGCCGTCCAAGGATGATTGAGAAACGCCGTGAGGTGCGGCGACATCTCCTTGCCGTGTTGGGCGGCCATTTCGCGCATGCCCTTGAGATCGGTGTCCATTGCGACAATTGCCCAGAATGCGTCGAAAGGATCGCTCCATCCGGGATGCGCAATTTCCACGGTACAACCGAGATCGCGTTCGAAGACACGCACGGCGTCGTCGACAACGCGACGCACGCGCGGATCGACGGCTGCATAGCCCCAGTCCGGACTGTAGGCAACACGCAGCCCTTTAAGATCGCCGTCCAGCGATTTCATCCAGTCGAAGTCAGCGGACGGCAGCGAATGGCGATCGCGCGGATCGGGACCTGCGATGACGGACAGCATGAGCGCGCTGTCCGCAACAGTACGGCTCATCGGGCCGATGTGTTCGAGGCTCTCCCAGCTCGACACACCAGGGTAGCGTTCGTCGCGGCAGCCGGGATACAACGGGACGCGCCCCATGGAAGCTTTGATGCCGTAGATGCCGCAATGCGCGGCAGGGATGCGGATGGAACCGCCGCCGTCGCTCCCGATCGCAAAGGGAATCTCGCCGCTGGCAACGGCTGCGCCGGAACCGGCACTGGACCCTCCCGGCGTCAGGTCAAGATTCCAGGGGTTGCGCGTCGTTTCAAAGATCGGATTGTGGCCGACGCCGCTATAGCCGAATTCCGGAACATTGGTTTTTCCGACGATGATCGCGTCGGCCTTCTTCAGGCGCTCGACGACCACATCGTCTTCGTCTGGAACAAAGTCCTGATACGCGACAGACCCGGACGTCGTCCGGATTCCTGCCGTAGAGACCAGGTCCTTGATACCGACCGGCACGCCTGCAAGCGCACCGACCTTTTCACCGCGAAGGATACGTGCTTCGACGTTACGCGCCTCTTTGCGCGCGGCTTCCGCCGTCACGGTGCAGAACGCGTGGATCGAAGGCTCGAGTTTCTCCATTCGCTCCAGATGCGCATCGACCACTTCCACCGGCGAAAGTTGTTTCGTGCGGATTGCTTCGGCAAGCGCGGTCGCATCCATCCCACAAATAGTGTGTGCTACGTCCATCTCCGTCTCCGTTAATAGTTTTGCGATGTTCTGATATTGGGAAGAACTTGTGAACGAGTCCACACCGTGTGTTGAACAGTGTCGGTAGTTTTGTTAAAATTTGTGAATAGAACCTGCCTCAGACGGGTGAAACGCGAAGCCGGTTTCCTAATGGGGTGTCAGCTGTGCCAGAGCACAAGGCGGGGCAGCGGTTAAGCGTGGTCGACGACGATCCTTCCATTCGAGAAACGCTCAAAGGGTTTCTCGAAGCTGAAGGCTATGAGGTCTATTGCGCGGCCGATGCAGACGAACTCGACAGAATCCTGCACGTCAAACTCATCGACCTGGTTTTGCTGGATATTCGATTGCCCGGACGCGACGGCCTTTCTCTGACACGCGAGTTACGTGAGAAATCGGAAATCGGCATCATCCTGATCACTGGTCGTAACGACAAGATCGATCGCATCCTCGGCCTGGAATATGGGGCGGATGACTACGTCACCAAACCGCTGGACGAACGTGAACTGCTGCCGCGCGTGCGCAATCTGCTGCGCCGCGTTGGACACAGCCGCTCCGTAGCCGTTGCCTCCACGCTGTCATTCGGGCGATTCAAACTAGACACGCGAGGCAGGAGCTTGATG
>NZ_JBAUSA010001314.1:0-2660 GCF_049581465.1 Caballeronia sp.
ATATCGCATCGCCGCCCGCGTGCACGTCAAGCGGCGCAGAGATCGCGGCAGCGGCGTCAATCAAGCTCGCGTCCTCCCGCTGCTCGCACAGCCAGCGCAGCAACACGTTGCCGCCAAGCGAGACCCCCGCCGCGAAAATAGGCCCGGCATGCCGCGCCCTAAGGCGGCGCAAGACCCAGTCGACTTCGGCGCTATCGGCGAGATGGTAGAAACGCGGCAGCAGATTCATCGGGCCACTGCAACTGCGAAAATGCGGGACGACTCCGTGCCAGCCCCGCGCCTTGGCTTCTGCCATCAGCACTCGGGCGTAGTGGGAATCGGAACTGCCCTCCAGACCGTGGAACAAGACGAAAAGCGGCGCCGTGGACGCCGGCGCCGCCGTGCTGTCGCCATCATTGGAAAGCCAGTCGAGGTCGATGAAATCGTCGTCGGGTGTCGTCCATCTTTCCCGCGTATAGCTCACCGCAGGCCGCCGTGCAAACAACGCGGGGACGATCGTCTGCGCATGTGCGCTCGGCAGCCACAGCGGCGCACGATACAGCCATTCGGTCAGGGGTTCGCGCAGCTTGCCGGGCCCGCTAGAAGCCACTTGCGCAATCGCAGCGGGCGGGCGGCAAGGCTCGCACGCGAGCTCGGAAGGATGCGGAATGTCGCGTTTCATGGCGCGTCTTCGTATGGTGACGTTCGCGCGTCTCAGGCTCGGCAAAAGCAACGCTCACGCAATAGGTGCGAGAGAACAAACGTCGCGTGTCATGGGGCGCGTTCGAACAGGATACCGCCCGCCAAGTTGCCGCGTGTGCGGCAGGTGACACAAACGCAACAGATATCAATGCAATGGCCCTTGGCCACGACGCATTTTTGCGGCGACCTGCCCGGCGGCATCGGCGGGCATCGGGCTGGCGTGAATATGCGCAATACGCCATTCGCCCCGTTCGTGGACCATCACATAAGTACTGAATACCATCATCGGCCCATGGTCCGGTTCGGCCGACTGATGCGCTTCGGCGATGGCGTACACCACGGTGCCGAGGCTGTCGTAGACACGAATATCGAGCGGCTCGACCGTGCACGGCCGGTTCTCGAACTGCACCGAAAGTCCGGCACGGATACTGTCCAGCCCGCTCAGGTGCGCGCCATCCGGGCAAATGAAAGACGCGAAATCTTCATCGATCCAGAGCGCCATCACACTGTCGATATTGCCCTCCGACACGGCCTGATAGTAGGCGTTGAGGGTATCGGCGGCGGCTTCGAACAGGCGGGCAAAACGTGGCATGGCTCGTGGGTCTCTAACGGTCGGTGCATGGCGCCCGATGCTGGCAGGGCAGTCCGGCGCCACGGTTCGGTCAAGTTTCAAAAGCATGCCTCCGCTAGGGTGGCATTGGTATGTGAGCCCCCTCTCAACCGGAACATGGCCTGTGTGGGCGACTTCAATCAGCTCCGACACTGCAACTGCGAGGCTCCGTCAACGAGGCTGCATCAACAGCATGCCACGAAGGTCGCTGAAAACCTGTTCTGCGCTGAGTTCGCGCAGGCAGTTCAGATGGCCCAGCGGACACTCGCGTTCGAAGCACGGACTACATTCGAGATGGAGCCATTGTACCTTTGCGAGTTCCGAGAGGGGCGGCGTATGGCGCGGGTCGGTCGAGCCGAATACCGCCACCAGCGGGCGACGCAGCGCGGCGGCCACATGCATCAGCCCCGAATCGTTGGTTACCACCGCGCTCGCACGCGAGATCAGCGCGCACGCCTCGCCCAGCGATGTCTGTCCGCACAGGTTCCGGACGTTCGACGCGCGATCGACAATAGCCTGCGCAATCGGCGCATCTTTCGGCGAGCCCAGGGCGACAATCCGCGCATAAGGAAACGACTGGGCGACGAACTGGGCGAGCGTGGCGAAATGCTCGGGCGGCCAACGCTTCGCCGGGCCGAATTCCGCACCCGGACAAAACACGACGAGCGGCGCGCGGGTATCGAGATTGAAGCGGGTCGAGACGCGCGCGGCTTCGTTCAGGTCGGCATCCAGGCGTGGTACGGGCATGGGCACCGTGGCGTTTTCCTGTAGCCACGGCAACTTCGCCCCGGGGGCGTAGGCGAGGGCGGCATATTGGCCGACCATGGGGGGACGTTCGTCCTTGGCCGGATTGCCGTGACGCACGTTGAGCAAACCGTAGCGGCTTTCGCCCGTATAGCCAATCCGCAAATTGATGCCCGCGAGCCACGGTATCAACGCCGATTTCAACGAATTCGGCAGCACGTACGCGGCGTCATAGCCCACGTCGCGCAGGTCGCTCGCGAGTTGCCATCGGCGCAGCATTTGCAGCTTGCCGTGCGCGAGGTCCGTGGCGTAGACGTCGTGAATCTCGGGCATGCGCTCCAGGACAGGCGCGACCCACGCGGGCGCGACCGCATCGATCACAATGCGCGGATGCAATTTCTTCAGCAGCGAAAACAGCGGCTGCGCCATCAATGCGTCACCGATCCAGTTCGGTGCGATAACCAACGCGCGACGCATCTGTGTAATTTCCAGTCTCAAAAATGACGCAGCCACGCGGCTTGGGCGTGGTCGTCGAAGCAGCTAAATGGGGTTCGCCGGGCGTTTGCGCGCCGGGCAGCGGAAGGTATCGGCGGCGATTGGCAGGGGGCCGCAGGCATCATCGTTC
>NZ_JBAUSA010001315.1:0-5260 GCF_049581465.1 Caballeronia sp.
GCTTCGGCGCAGCCGCAGGTGCGGACGATGCGCCGCCTTCCAGCACCACGATCAACGAACCTTCCGAGACGTTATCGCCGATCTTGACGCGAATTTCCTTGACCGTCCCGGCTTCCGGAGACGGCACGTCCATCGTGGCCTTGTCGGATTCGAGCGTGACGAGCGATTGCTCCTTCTCGACCGTATCGCCCACCTTCACGCTGATTTCGATGACCGGAATGTCCTTGAAGTCGCCAATATCCGGCACCTTCACTTCGAACGTTCCTCCCCCCGAAGCCGCTAGCGCAGCCGTTTCAGCGGCTTCAGCAGGCTTGGCAGCCGCCGCCTTGGGCGCTTCCGCAGGTGGGGCCGCTTGCGCGCCGCCTTCCAGCACCACGATTAACGTGCCTTCCGACACGTTGTCGCCGACCTTGACCTTCACTTCCTTGACGATACCGGCTTCCGTACTCGGCACGTCCATGGTGGCCTTGTCGGATTCGAGCGTCACCAGCGACTGCTCTTTCTCGACGGTATCTCCCACCTTCACCAGCACCTCGATCACAGGAATATCCTTGTAATCGCCGATGTCCGGCACCTTGACTTCGATCGCTTGACTCATTGTTGTTTGTCTCCTGGGTCGCGACACGAAAATCGCCCCGGTTTGATCCAAGGGCGATTCGCGCCGCAACACTCGAGGGCCGATGCGTTAAACCGTCATCGGGTTGGGTTTAGCGGGGTCGAGAGCGTACTTCTTGATCGCCTCGGCGACGACCTTGCGGTCGATCGTACCTTCGTCCGCGAGCGCATTGAGCGCCGCGACCGTGACCCAGTAGCGGTCGACCTCAAAGAAATGACGCAACTTCTCGCGAGTGTCCGAACGACCGTAGCCGTCCGTGCCAAGCACAACGAACTTGCCTGGCACGAGGCCGCGAATCTGGTCGACGAGCGCACGCACGTAATCCGTCGATGCGATCACCGGACCCTTCGCGTCCTTCAACAGCCTGCCCACGTGCGAGACCTTGCGTTCTTCAGTCGGATGCAAGAGGTTCCAGCGTTCGACTTGGTGGCCTTCACGCGCGAGTTCGGTAAAGCTCGGTACGCTCCAGAGATCGGCGGCGACGTTCCAGTCGTTCTTCAGCAGATCGGCGGCGGCAATCACTTCGTTGAAGATCGTGCCCGCGCCCATGAGCTGAACGCGCGGCACGGATGCGGCGGCGTCGGATTTGCTGAACGAATACATGCCCTTCACGATGTCGGAGGCAACACCTTGAACCTCCGGAATCGCGGGGTGCTCGTAATTTTCGTTCATCACGGTGACGTAGTAATACACGTCCTCCTGGTCCGCCACCATCCGGCGCAACCCGTCCTGCATGATCACCGCGAGCTCATAACCGAACGTCGGGTCGTAGCTCACACAATTGGGCACGGACGCGGCCCACATCAGCGAATGCCCGTCTTCGTGCTGCAAACCTTCGCCATTGAGCGTCGTGCGTCCAGCGGTCCCGCCAAGCAGGAAGCCGCGCGAACGCATGTCGCCCGCGGCCCAGGCCAGATCGCCGATCCGCTGGAAGCCGAACATGGAATAGAAGACGTAGAACGGGATCATGATCTCGTTGTGCGTGGAGTACGACGTTGCCGCCGCAATCCAGTCGCACATCCCGCCGGCTTCGTTGATGCCTTCCTGCAGGATCTGCCCGGTTTCCGATTCGCGATAGAACATCAACTGGTCGGAATCTTCCGGCACGTACTTCTGGCCATCCTGATTCCAGATGCCAATCTGACGGAACAAGCCTTCCATCCCGAACGTACGCGATTCATCCGGCACGATCGGCACGATGCGTTTGCCGAGCGCCTTATCCTTTAGCAGGATATTGAGAACCCGCACGAAGGCCATGGTCGTCGAAATTTCGCGGCCCGGACCCGTGCCCTTGAGCACCGGATCGAATACGGCAAGATCCGGCACGGGCAGCGATTCCGCCTTCTGCCGACGAGCCGGCAGATAGCCGCCCAGTTCCTGGCGACGCGCGCGCATGTATTCCAGTTCCTTCGAGCCTTCCTCGAACGTGAGGTACGGCACGTCGGCGAGCTGGTCGTCGGGGATGGACAGCTTGAACTGGTCCCGGAATTTCTTGAGCTGATCCACCTGCATTTTCTTCTGCTGGTGGGTGATGTTCATCGCCTGACCCGCTTCGCCCATGCCGTAACCCTTGATGGTCTTGGCGAGGATGACGGTTGGCTGGCCCTTGGTCTTCGATGCTTCCGCGTAAGCCGCGTAGATCTTGTGCGGATCGTGACCACCGCGATTCAGGTTCCAGATGTCATCGTCTGACCATTCCGCCACCATCGCCCGGAGTTCCGGCGAATTGAAGAAATGCTCGCGCACATAGGCGCCCGACTCCGACTTGTATGTCTGATATTCGCCGTCGACGACTTCCATCATCCGGCGCATCAACGCGCCTGTTTTATCGCGTGCAAACAACGAATCCCAGCGGCTGCCCCAGATCACCTTGATCACGTTCCAGCCAGCGCCACGGAATTCGCTTTCCAGTTCCTGGATGATCTTGCCGTTGCCACGGACCGGGCCGTCGAGACGCTGCAAATTGCAGTTGATCACGAACACGAGGTTGTCGAGCCGTTCGCGGCCCGCCATGCCGATCGCGCCAAGCGATTCCGGTTCGTCGGTTTCACCGTCGCCGAGAAACGCCCAGACCTTGCGGCCTGTCGTCTTTGCAATACCGCGCGCGTGCATGTACTTCATGAAGCGCGCCTGGTAGATCGCCATGATCGGGCCGAGGCCCATCGAGACGGTCGGGAATTGCCAGAAATCCGGCATCAGCCACGGATGCGGATACGACGAAATGCCTTCGCCGCCCACTTCCTGACGGAAATTATCGAGCTGGCTTTGCTTCAGGCGGCCGAGCAGGAACGCGCGCGAGTACACACCCGGCGACGAATGGCCCTGCACGAACACGAGGTCGCCACCATGATCCGCGGACGGCGCATGCCAGAAGTGGTTGAAGCCAACGTCATATAAGGTTGCCGCAGATGCGAACGACGCGATATGGCCGCCGACGTTCGTTTCCTTGCCCGCGCGCAGCACCATTGCCATGGCGTTCCAGCGCGTATATGAGCGGATTCTTTGTTCAATGTCCTGGTCGCCCGGAATCTTTAGCTGGGCGGTGACCGGAATGGTGTTGATATACGGGGTATTGGCCGAAAACGGCAGGTGCTCGCCGTGCACACGGGCAAATTCGATCTGCTTTTCAATCAGGTAGTGTGCACGATCCGGACCCACGGCCGAAAGAACGCCGTCGAGCGCTTCAAGCCATTCGGCTGTTTCCTGGGGATCGTCGTCGTTCTTGGCGTCGGCGACATATTTCAGAACTTCGTCGGGTACAGCGGACATGCTCGTCTCCTGATTTGTGGATCGCTCTTTGAAGATGAAGAGGCAACGCGATCCATGAGGTCACCGCGAACTCATTCGCGAAAAACGGCTACGGACAACCGCGCGTGCGGCAATTCTAAAGAGCCTCAGAACCATTGTGCAAGCGATATTTCGAATCATGAGACTGAATCTCATAATGCGGAAAAATGCTGCGACGCACCGTGCGACAAGGACTTTCAAAGCCACGATAACTGTCCTTCGGATCGCACACGAGCCTTTTCCCGTCCTTTTTACGCCATTTGTGAAACGAACGCTGCGTTACAATCAGGCACATGTTGACCGAACGTCTTTTCGCACGCTCGGCGCGCTCTCCGGCAAAACCCGGCGACACGACGCCGACCCGCTGGCACCACGGACCGTGGTGGTCCAATTCGTATTTGCTGACGCCGCTGATCTCGATCCTGGTATTCCTGGTCGTAATGAGCCTGATCCTATGGAGTCTCAACCGCCGCGAGCAGCAACAGCAGGAAGACACGCTATATAGGAATGTTGCGTGGGCGCAGCAGCAAATCCGGCTCTCCATGACCGGTGCGCAAGAGCAATTGCAGGCCGTATCCCGCGACATCGCGACGGGGCACGCTGATCCGCAGTCGTTCCAGGTCGCCACCGGCGACATCATGCAAGGGCATCCCGAGATCCTTTACATGAACTGGTACCTGGCGAAAGGGAAACCTCGCTGGCCGGAGACCAAACTGCCCATGCCGGTGCTGGGCTCGCGCCTCGCCAAGCCCACTGACACGCAGATGGACGACGCGATCCAGGCCTCGTTCGACGAAGCACGAAGCTCGCGCCGCCAGGTTTATTCGCCGCTGCTCTACGACGACCTTGGCAACGGCTACATCACGTTGCAAACGCCGATATTCCGCGATCGGGAATTCCTTGGCTCAATCGCGGCGGTATTTTCGATAGAAGGGATTCTCAAGCACGACATCCCTGCCGAGCTCTCGGCGAAGTACAAGATTTCCATTACCGACCTCAACAATCACGAGCTCGCGACCACATCGAGCCGGCCGCGCCTGCCGCGCGACATGTTCTATGACCTGCCGCTCGATCCGCCGGGACAAGGGGTATCGGTACGCGTCTATTCCTACCCGCAACTCACGAACTTCACGAATAACACGCTGGTCTGGCTCGTCGCCGGGTTGTCGTGTTTCGTGCTGTGGAGTCTGTGGAGCCTGTGGAAGCACACGAGACAACGCTTCGAAGCACAGCAAGCGCTATACGCCGAGGCATTCTTTCGACGGGCGATGGAGAATTCGGTGCTGATCGGCATGCGCGTGCTCGACATGCACGGCCGCATCACCCACGTGAATCCCGCGTTTTGCCGCATGACCGGCTGGGACGAAAGCGATCTGGTGACCAAAGTCGCGCCGTTTCCGTACTGGCCCAAAGACGCCTATCCAGAAATGCAGCGCCAGCTCGACATGACCTTGCGCGGCAAGGCGCCCTCTTCCGGCTTCGAGTTACGCGTTCGGCGCAAGGATGGATCGTTCTTTCACGCGCGGCTGTATGTATCGCCGCTCATTGACAGTTCCGGCCGGCAGACGGGCTGGATGTCGTCGATGACAGATATCACCGAACCCAAGCGCGCTCGCGAAGACCTGGCCGCCGCTCACGAACGTTTCACGACCGTGCTGGAGAGTCTGGACGCGGCCGTTTCCGTGCTGGCCGCCGACGAAGCCGAACTCCTGTTCGCGAACCGCTATTACCGGCACTTGTTCGGCATCCGCCCGGACGGCCATCTGGAACTCGCGGGCGCGGGTTTCGACACGGCGCAAACCTCATCCGACACGATCGACATGGTCGATACTTATGCGGGCCTGCCCACCACGGCGC
>NZ_JBAUSA010001316.1:0-3392 GCF_049581465.1 Caballeronia sp.
GGTCGATGCCGACCTCGAAATCACACAGTTTCATGCAGACGCTCCAATCGGGACAGCAGGTTCATCGGTCTTCGCCAACCCCTGACGATGAGCCCGCGCCGCTTCCACGAATTCCTTGAAAAGCGGATGGCCGTTACGCGGTGACGAAGTGAATTCCGGGTGGAACTGCACGCCGACGAACCACGGATGCATGGACACCGGCAACTCCATCATTTCCGGCAAGTCCTCGCTCGGCGTACGCGCGCTGATCACCAGCCCGCCCGCCTCGAGTTGCGGCACAAACCGGTTGTTCACTTCATAGCGATGCCGATGGCGCTCGTTCACATCCGTGCCGTAGATCCGCGCCGCCATTGTGCCGGGCTTGATGGGACACTTCTGTGAACCCAGGCGCATCGTGCCGCCCAGATCCGATTCTTCCGTCCGCTTTTCGACGCGACCCGCCCGGTCGTACCACTCGGTGATCAACGCGACCACCGGGTTCGTTGTCGATTGGTCGAATTCCGTGCTGTTGGCGTCGGTGAGACCGGCGACGTCGCGCGCGAATTCGATCACGGCCAGTTGCATGCCGAGGCAGATGCCTAGATACGGGGTCTTCGATTCGCGTGCGTACTGGATCGCCTTGATCTTGCCTTCAGTACCGCGCGCGCCGAAACCGCCCGGCACGAGCACGGCGTCGAGGTGTTTCAGGGCGTCGATGCCGTCCGCGTCGATCTGCTCCGAATCGATGTACTCGATCTTGACCTTCGTCGACGTATGAATGGACGCGTGCTGCAGCGCCTCGATCAGCGACTTGTATGACTCGGTCAGTTCAACATACTTTCCGACCATGCCGATGGTGACTTCGCTTTGCAGGTTGTCGAGCTTCTGGACAAGATGCGCCCACATGCTGAGGTCGGCCGGCTTCGGTGAGAGCTTGAGCTCTTCGCACACGATGTCGTCAAGACCCTGGTCGTGCAGCATCTGCGGAATCTTGTAGATACTGTCCACGTCCCACACGGAAATCACCGCGTCTTCCGGTACGTTCGAGAACAACGAAATCTTCTGGCATTCCTCGATGGGAACGGGGCGGTCCGCGCGGCACAGCAATACGTGCGGCGAGATGCCGATTTCGCGCAGCTTTTGCACGCTGTGCTGCGTCGGCTTGGTCTTCAGTTCGCCGGCCGTCGCGATATAAGGCACCAGCGTCAGGTGCACGAAGCACGCGCTGTTACGCCCGAGGCGCAAGCTCATCTGACGCGCGGCTTCGAGGAATGGCAGCGATTCGATGTCGCCCACCGTCCCGCCGATTTCCACGATAGCCACATCCGGCTCACCACACGTGGCCGCTGCTGCGCCGCGCTGGAGGAACGCCTGGATTTCATTGGTGATGTGCGGAATAACCTGAACCGTCTTGCCGAGATACTCTCCACGGCGTTCCTTGCGGATTACCGATTCATAGATCTGGCCAGTCGTGAAGTTATTGCCCTTCCTCATCTTCGTGGTGATGAAGCGCTCATAGTGGCCCAGATCGAGATCGGTCTCGGCGCCGTCTTCCGTCACGAATACCTCACCGTGTTGAAACGGGCTCATCGTGCCGGGGTCAACGTTGATGTAGGGATCGAGCTTTAAGAGGGTGACTTTGAGACCGCGCGATTCGAGGATCGCGGCGAGGGAAGCGGCGGCAATACCCTTGCCGAGGGAAGAAACTACGCCGCCGGTGACGAATACATATTTGGTCATCGCTGGGTGCTCGCGGGAAAAACGGATTATACCCGAAAGGCGCCTCCGGACCCAGAGCGCGAAGCCTCCGTTTTTACGTTCTCGCAGCGCTATTTTACGCCGCCTTCACTCTACCTGATCGAGATCGAGGCGCAATCGATTAAGGATGCTTTGCAGCGCACGCGCGGTTTCGACCGGATGTTCCATCGGAAAGAGATGGCTGCCTTCTATCCATTCGAAACGTTCGCCCACGATACGCCGCGTCATCTCGAGCCCGACCTGCCGTACTTCTCTCGACTCCGTTCCCGCGATAAACCCGACTGGCACCGGTGCGCCATGTGCAACACGCGCGCCAAGCGTATGCGGCAATGTCTTATAGATGCGGAACTCGACCTCGCGGTCAAAAGCAAGCGCGCGCGGGCAGTTCGCGACGCCCGACGTATTTATATTGGAAGGAATCCCGAAGTCGATGTAATCGGACAGCATCCGCTCATCCCACCGAGCGAACGCCGGCTTCGAATGAAAGTGACGCCATGCGTCTTCGCGGTTTGCCCAGTGCATGCGACGTTTTTTTGTCACGGCGGCGGGCGACAAGCGCGTGTCGAGCCCGGTCCATTGCGACATGCGCAGCAAGCTGCTGCGCCAGCCGGCGATGATCGGCGAATCGAGCATGACCACGCCCTTCACCCAGTGCGGCCGCTTGAGCGCCGCCATCAGCGAGAGATAACCGCCGAGCGAATGGCCGGCCAGCCACACTTTCGCGCCTTCTGGACGCGTCTTGCCGATGTCCTCAAGAAGCTGCTCCACCAGATGCGGCCAGTCGCGCGTGACCGGAAACCGCGGATCGTGACCGAAGCATTCGATCGCACGAATGTCGTAGTCGTCCGCGAGCTCGGCGAAAATGGTCCGGTAGGTCGATGCGGGAAAGCCGTTCGCATGCGAAAAGTGCAGGATGTCTTTCAAGAAACGTCTCCTCTTTTTATCGCCCCATCCAGTAGCGGGCGTGAGTCTGCCTGAAACGCTCGATGGATACGTCAAACGACAGCTCCATGCGCACCGCGCCGTCTTCGTCGCTGCGAGACAGTTCTATATCGCGCATTCGATACCGCTCGAAAACCGTTGGATGCGGATGGTGAAAGCGGTTGAGGTAGCCTACCTGAAATACCGCGACACGCGGCTGCACGGCGTCGAGGAAAGGTTCAGTCGACGAAGTCTTGCTGCCGTGATGCGGCACGAGCAGCACGTCGGCGCGAAGTGCAGCCGCGTCGCGCTGAAGCAATTGACGTTCGACATCCGCTTCTATGTCGGCAGCGAAAAGTGCCGAGCGACCGCTCGCGCCAGTCACTTTCAGCACGCAGGACGTTGCATTCGGCTTGGCCGCGAGCGGACCCGGATCGGGCCATAGAACGTCGAACGCGACGCCGTCCCACTGCCAGCGCTGCCCCGCGACGCAACGCAGCGTGTCGCTGTGCCGGGCACGCGCGGACGCCCACGAAGGTTCCTTGGGCTTCAATGAAGCGAGAAACTGGCGCACATGGATGCTGTCCAGCACCGCCGGCGCGCCGCCCGAATGATCGGAATCGGCGTGGCTGATCATGAGCGTATCGAGCGTCGACAGGCCGTGCGCGAAGAGATAGGGCACCACGATTCGCTCTCCAGCGTGGGTTGATTCCGGACCGGGGCCTGCATCGAAG
>NZ_JBAUSA010001317.1:0-4528 GCF_049581465.1 Caballeronia sp.
TCGCACCGCCCTGATGCGACATTAGTGGTCGACGACGTCCGGGGACGGCGGTTCAGGCTGGATTTCCGTACGGTCGCCGGGGTGAAGCGAGAGATACGAACGCAAGGAAAGTAAGCGATGCAAGCAAGTTGGAAAACCCGAGCCTCACAGGTCGGCGTTGTGTTGACAACCATCATCGGTCTATATGGTTGTGCGTCCAGTTCCGAGCGGACGCCGGGTGATCCTTTGGAGCCAATAAATCGAGCGGTCTTCTCATTCAACGATGGCGTGGACACGTACTTCGCACGTCCGGTGGCCGTGGGATATACGAAGATAACTCCGAGTCCCATTCGCACCGCGATAAGCAACTTCTTCTCGAACATCGGTGATATCGGAAACTTGTCGAACGACTTGCTGCAGTTGAAGCTTACCGACGCCACCGAGGACCTGGTGCGCTTTGCATTCAATTCGACATTCGGGATGGGTGGTTTGCTCGACTGGGCGACACCAGCTGGCTTGCCGAAGCACCAACAGGATTTTGGACTGACGTTGGGACACTACGGCGTACCTTCCGGTCCCTATCTCGTACTACCGCTGTTCGGCCCAAGCTCCTTCCGGGACTCGACCAGCTGGATGTTCGCGTATTTCACGACTCCCATAAGCTTCCTGTCAGCAGACGTCGGTGTCCCCTTATTCGGCGTGAACTTCATCAGTGCGCGGGCTGATCTTCTCGGCGCGACAGATGTGCTGTCACAAGCAGCGTTGGATAAGTACACGTTTGTCCGTAATGCCTATACGCAACGGCGTCGCTATTTGCTGGACAGTGACACTGCGCCGCCGGACTACGCTGGCGTCAATGACGAGCCGACCGGAGTATCCGATGCGGCTGAGTCGCGCACGGTGAGCGCAAACCCAGATTCGAGGAATGGACTGGCTCACGTGTCCGGCGCTGTGACTCCCTCGGGGGGCGTTGTTACCCACTAGGAGCTATTTCCTTCGGTCGCACGTTTCCATCGGATCGCCAGAAAATAAAAAAGGGAATTCCACGCATGAATTCGTTCCACCGGGGCGACTGGTTGCAGCTTGCTCAGGCAGGTGGCGGGATGCTTGCCATCGCTGCCGCCGCGCTCGTACCTTTCGCGCATGGACGATTCGTCGAACGACGGCGGCGTCGAGCGCAGATGCGGATAGTCTTGGCAGTCTGCGGTCGCATGTCTGGACGGCTCGACGACTTGAAGACTGCCTTTGAGTCCAACGCCGATTTGCCGCGTTACGCGGAATATGGTGTGGACCGTGAGTGGGAGCAGACGCGCCAGACGTTGGCTGCGTTTCCCGTTTGGGAGCTTACTGACCACGTGATTGCAGTTCAGATCGGGCATCTTCGATCTGCTGCAGAGCAAGGCCACGCTATCGCTAAAAGATACGCGTCGGAGCGAGACGCCGCTGATCCGATATACGACGCGCTGGTCGAACACGTGCTCGCCTGCAAGGTTGTTATGACCCGCGCGGAGATCGAACTCCGCAAGCGCCTGTGAAGCCACGGCATCGCCGGATAGGAGCGGATTTTCTTTCATGCCCTGGAGGCAAAGCGGGTGGTTTTCGGCGGCACGATTTTATTTAGTTATCCAGCGAAGCGCGGTTCCGGCAAACCCTTCACGCCCAACCCGGTGATAGCGAACAGGCCGCCTTTATCGCGTTCCTTTTGCGGGATGCCCCACATCGGGCGGCCCATCGTCGTGACGAACAGAATGTCCAGATCCGCACCGCCGAACATCACGCTCGTCAGGTTGCGCACAGGGAACGGCACGACGCGGTCGAGCGTGCCGTCCGGCGCGAATCGCAGAATACGTCCGCCGAAAACAAGCGCCGACCAGACGTAGCCTTCGGCATCGACGGTCGCGCCATCGAAGGTCCCCGCCATGTCGCGCGCCGACGCAAACACGCGTCGGTTTGCCACCGCGCCGGTCTCGATATCGTAGTCGTACGCGTACATCTGCTTGTCGTAGGTATCGGTGAAATAGAACGTGCGATTGTCCGGGCTCCAGCACGGTCCGTTCGAGCAACTGATGCCGCCATCGAGACGCGTGACCTGGCCGTTTGTGTCGAGCCGATACAGCGCACCGCTTCGGCTCGAGCGCTGGCCGCGATCGGCGTCGTAGCGGTCGAAGTCGTAGGCCATCGTGCCCGCGATAAAGCGGCCGCGCCCGTCCACCTTGCCGTCATTGAAACGCGTTTCGGGATCGTCGCTTTCCGGGTCCGCGATGAGCTTGATCGTCTGCGCGTCGAAGTCGTAGAAGTGCAGGCCATTCGCGAGCGCAACCACGGCGCCGCCCTGCTCGCGCAGCGCCATCGAACCAATGTGGCGGGGCACGAAATAGCGCCGCACGTCGCTGCCGTCGGCGCGGCAACTGCTGATTTCGGCAGCAGTACTGTCGATCCAGTAGAGGCGTTGTTCCTTCACATCCCACAGCGGTCCTTCACCAAGATGATTGTCGGCATCGACGATCAGGCGGGTTTCGATCATTACTGTCTCCGGTTATGAGGTCTTGTCGTCGTCGGACTTCGACATTGCCCGACGATGCGCGAGCAATGCCATGAGCTGGCGGTCACGCCAGCGGCTGCGGCTTTCGATCTCGTCACGAGGCAGGACGTCGCGGCGCTCGGCATCGAGTCGCGCGATGCTCTCTTGCGACCAGTCGAACGGCACGCTGTCCGCTGCAAAGGAGCGATACATCGCACCGTAACGCTTCGCGTAGTCCGGCACGCCACCGGGCGCATTGAGGTCGATGGTCTCGAACGGACCCATGAACGACCACCGCAGTCCGAGGCCGTCGCGCATCACGGTATCGAGATCCGCGGCACTCGCATAGCCGCGTGCGAAGAGGCTAAGCGCTTCATCGAGAAGAACGCCTTGCAGGCGGTTCAACAAAAACCCCGGTATCTCTCGCGTGACGATAACCGGTTGCTGGCCGGCCTCTTCGTACAGCGCACGCGCACGGGCCAGCGTCTGAGGCGTGGTCCACGGTGCGCCGCATAATTCGACCAGCGGCACCAGCGAAGGTGGATTCACCGGATGCGCAACGAGGCAACGCGCGCGGCCGGCAAGGTCTTCGGTGAAGGTGGAAGCAGGCAGGCCTGAGGTCGAGCTTGCAAGCAGCGTGTCGGGGCGCGTCAGCTTGTCCAGTTCGGCGAACAGCGCACGCTTGACCTCCACGATCTCCGCGATGTTCTCCTGCACCAGATCGACGTCATGCACGGCGTCCGCGAGTTTTTCGCACGCCGTAACGCGCGACACAATCTGTTCGTCTGGCTCCTCGATCAATCCGTACTCGCGCAGGTCGGCGACGCTGTCACGAATGGAAGGAATCGCACCGTCGAGCATCGTGGGGTCGGCGTCGTAAAGCCTGACCTCAAAGCGCGCGCGCGCGAACACGATCGCCCACGCGCGGCCTATCCGCCCTGATCCAATCACCGCAACGCGTTTATTCACCATAACTAGCTCCATGGACGATCAGGCTTTCTTGTCGCGCAGCGTGATCACCGCGGCCAGCACGACGAGGCCATTGATGATGTCGCGCACGGCGGGCGGCACGGTGGTGCCGGCGAGCAGCGTACCGAGCGCGGTGAGCAGCAACGCGCCTCCGAACACGCCGAGATAGTGACCACGGCCGCCAGTGATCAAGGCGCCACCAACGACCACTACCGCTATTGATGGCAAGAGATACGGATCGCCCATGCCGAGGAATGCCTGGTTGCTGAAACCCGCGAGCAACAAGCCCACCACGGCCGAACACAAACCCGAGAGGCAATACACAGCGATAAGCGTCGCGCCCACGCGCACGCCCGAGAGCTTGGCCGCGATCTGCGAATTGCCGACGGCGTAGATGCGTCGTCCGAACGCCGTGCGATGCAGCAACAGCAACGCAAGCACGAGGAACAGCGGCACACACCATGCCGCGAGCGACAACGGCCCGATATGTCCGTTTGTGAAATTGCTGATGACCGGTGGCGCCCAGCCTTGCGGCGAGCCGTTGCAATAGATAAGCGTGATGCCTTGGAGCAGGCCATTGGCGGCCAGGGTGACCACAATGGGCGGCAAGCCCAGCACGACCACGCCAATGCCGTTGAATATGCCTACCAGCAAGCCCGCTCCGAGCACGAGCGGCACAGCCCATGCCGCGGCTTCGTTGACGCCGTGCGTCAGCCCTGTCAGCAACACACCAGACAGCGTAATAAGCCAGGGCACGGAAAGGTCGAGACCGCCAGTCAAGATCACCGCGCCTTGCCCGAGTCCTAATATCGCCAGAAAGAGCGTCAGCGTCAGCAAGCTGGTATAGAAATTGGCGCTCGCGAGCACACCCGGGCCGTAGACAATGCCCGTGATGACGATCACCGCGAAGAACAGCAAATACGCGGGCACCACGTACTTGACCCACTCGCGATTGCGTTCGATCCAGTCGGCCAGCATGCGGCCCTTGAGTTCCGTGTTTTCTATCGGCCGGAAATCTTCTACTTCGAACTTCACGCGCCGCGCATTTGGATCGTCCTT
>NZ_JBAUSA010001318.1:0-5136 GCF_049581465.1 Caballeronia sp.
GTGCAGACCTCGCCGCCCAGCGCCGTACGCAACCAGTCTTTCGGCTGGAGCGCCCAACGGGTTGCGTTCACTACGCCCGCTTGATTGAGCGCGAGCCAGCGCAGCAACGGCCCAGCCATGCCGGGCGCGACAGGGTTGGGTTGCGGCGAAGGCCATGCATCGAGAAGATCGCTCGCGCGCGTGTCGGGCCACAGCATCGCCGGCAACAGCGCGTGGTTCGCGTGGTCAGTCACGACGACGCCATGCATCTGCCCCGCAAAACCGATCGCGCCCACGGCTTCCCGTTCGTGCGCGGGAAGCCGTGCGCACGCCTCGACAAGCGCGTTCCACCAGTGTTCGACGGGCGTTTGCGCCCATCCGCGATGCGGCGTGGCGACCGCATAGGCGGCGCTCGCGGACGCCCGTTCCTGCCCGTCTTCATCGACGATGGCGAGTTTCAGCGATGCAGTGCCCAGATCGATACCGAGAAAGCGCATAAGTGTGGTGCCGGACAGAGACTGGAAAAGAGCGCGCACAGCGGGTTGCGACGGGTTAACCCGCTCGCATCGGTGCGGCGCAGCAAAATGAACTATACGTCCCGCCCCATAGCAATCATAACGACGCGAGCAGACTGGAAGCGTTGTTCAGCGCGACACGAATCGTCCTTCGCCCGCCAGGCGGTGCGCAAGCCGATTATTCAGTCGCAAGACGCGATATTAAAGCACTCGCCCCATATCAACACCCCGAAAGCCGACATACGCCAACGTGCTCTTGTGATCGCTATTTGCACCATTTACCTTGGATGGCACATTCAAGACGTATTTGACTCATAGCAGATAAGGAGAGAGACAACATGGAATCGATCACGGTACATCCGTGCGACGAGCGGCTTCCCGCCGCACAGTTGCTGACGCTGGGCATCCAGCACGTGCTTGTGATGTACGCGGGCGCGGTGGCGGTTCCGCTGATTCTCGGCGCTGCCCTGCGCCTGCCCAAGGACCAGATTGCGTTCCTGATCAGCGCCGACCTGTTCTCGTGCGGCGTCGCTACGCTGATCCAGACACTGGGCATCTGGATCTTCGGCATTCGCCTGCCGGTCATCATGGGCTGCACCTTCGCGGCGGTCGGTCCAATGGTCGCCATCGGCACGAATCCGTCGCTTGGCATTCTCGATGTGTTCGGCTCGACCATCGCAGCAGGTTTCGTCGGGATTCTTCTTGCGCCGCTGATCGGCAAGTTGCTGCGATTCTTCCCGCCCGTCGTGGTCGGAACGGTGATTGCGGTGATCGGGTTGTCGCTCATGGGCGTCGGGATCAATTGGGCAGCGGGGGGCGTCGGGAACCCCGACTATGGCAATCCGGCTTACCTGGCGCTCGCGTTCGTCGTACTGGCGTTGATTTTGCTGATCAACAAGTTCGGACGCGGGTTCATCGCGAATATCTCGGTGTTGCTCGGTATGGTGGCCGGCTTCGCCATTGCGGCGGCGCTTGGACGCGTCGACCTGGCCGGCGTGGCGAGCGCGCCGTGGGTCGGCATCGTGCTGCCGTTCCACTTCGGCCTGCCGCACTTCGACCCGCTTTCCATCGCGACGATGATCATCGTGATGTTCGTCACCTTCATCGAATCCACGGGCATGTTCCTGGCCGTCGGCGACATGGTCGACCGTCCCGTCGATCAGCACGCGCTCGTGCGCGGACTCCGCGTCGACGGATTGGGTACGCTGATTGGCGGCATTTTCAACTCGTTCCCGCATACGTCTTTCTCGCAGAATGTCGGGTTGATCGGGGTCACGGGTGTCAAGAGCCGCTTCGTCTGTGCGACCGGCGGCGTGATGCTGGTCGTGCTCGGACTGTTCCCGAAGATGGCGCAAGTGGTCGCATCGGTCCCGGCTTTCGTGCTCGGCGGCGCGGGCATCGTGATGTTCGGAATGGTCGCGGCAAACGGCATCAAGACGTTGTCGAAGGTGGATTTCGCCAAGAATCACCACAACCTTTTTATCGTGGCGGTGAGTATCGGGATGGGCATGGTGCCGGTCGTCGCGCCGAAGTTCTTCTCGCAATTGCCGCATGCGCTTGAGCCGATTCTGCATAGCGGGATATTGCTGGCGTCGGTGTCGGCAGTCGTGCTGAACGTAGTGTTCAACGGCGTCGGGAAAGAGCGGGATTTAACGCACGAGGTGCGTCGTCGGGTGCGTCGGGCGAGGGTTTGATGGACTCAAGAAGGGTCATTGGTTAAAAAAAACGCAGCCCGAGGGCTGCGTTTTTTTACGTCCAGCCGCTCATTCAACTCGCCGGCTTTTCCACGATGAGATGCTGCACCGGCACGAGCTTCGCCGGACCCGCGTCGTTCGCGCTGGCGGTCGAAACCGCAGCCTTGCCTGACGCCACCGGACCGAAATCGGCCGGAGCATCCGCCGGGCGCGGCTGATCGCCTGCGTGCTCGATCCAGCCACCACCCAGCTCACGATACAAATCCACGAGGTTCGTCGCGCGCTGCAAACGCGCCTGGATCAACAACAACTGGGCACTGTACAAGTCCGTTTGCGCCGTCAGCACGGCCAGGTAGTTATCCACGCCGTTGCGATACCGCAAGTCCGACAACTCCAGCCGACGCGACTGCGACGTCGTGTACAACTCGAGCGCCGCAATCTGATCGTCCAGCGTGCCACGCGCAGCCAAACCGTCGGCCACTTCGCGGAACGCCGTCTGGATCGCCTTCTCGTAGGTCGCGATCTCGATGTTCTTCTGAATCTCCGCCAAATCGAGATTGGCGATGTTCTGGCCGCCCTCGAAAATCGGGATCGAAATCTGCGGCGCGAACGACCACGCGGCCGAACCCGGATTGAACAAACCGCCTAAAGAAGGCGACAAAGTCCCGAAACTCCCTGTCAGCGAAATTTTCGGGAAAAACGCCGCGCGCGCCGCACCAATATTTGCGTTGGCCGCAAGCAACGACTGCTCCGCCGCCGCGATATCAGGACGCCGCGCGAGCAGGTCCGAAGGCAGGCCCGCGGGGATATCGGTGAGGAGATTCTGGCTATCGAGCGACAAGCCGGGTGGCAAGTCAGCCGGCAAAGGCTCGCCCACCAACAGCACCAGCGCATTCTCCGACTGTGCCCGCAAGCGCAATTGCAACTGCAGGTTGGCTGCGGCCTGCTGCTGGATACCTTGAGCTTGCCGGACATCGAGTTCCGTGCCGACGCCGTTATCGAATTGCAGCTTCGTGATCCGATACGACTCGTTCGCCGTCGTCAACGTGTTGCGCGTAACGGCGAGCTGATCGTCATAGCCAAGCATGGTCAGGTAAGCATCGGCGACTTGCGACACCAGCGAAATTTCCGCCGCCTTGCGCGTTTCCGCCAGCGAGAAGTACTGCGCCAAAGCCTGATCCTTCATGCTTTGGATCCGGCCGAAGAAGTCGATTTCCCACGATGCATTCACACCGACGGAATACGAATTGGAGATCGTCTGGTTAAAAAGAGACAGGTCTCTCGGCGTACGCGTCTTACTCTGCGAACCGGCCGCCTCGAGCGTGGGGAAAAGACCTGCGCGCGTGATCTGATATTGCGCGCGGGCCGCTTGCACGTTGAGCATGGACACACGCAAATCGCGGTTGTTCTTCAATGCCAGGGCAACGACCTCCTGAAGCCGTGCATCGACGAAGAAATCACGCCAGCCAATATCCACTGCCGGTTGCGCCTGTGCCGAGCGCCCGTCCATTGCCCGAGCCGCCGCGTCGTTCTGCCTGTCGTAGATCCCTCCGGTCGGGAAGGTCTGGGCGACGGGCGCCGCCGGCCGCTCGTACTTCGGCGCCATCGTGCAGCCGGCCGCGATCAACGTGACCGCCGCCGCAACCGCTGCTGCCATCAAAGAGTTCTTTAGCATCTCAATGTCCTTCCGTCGTCGGCGTGGCCGGCGAACCTGTGCCGCCATGACCCGCATTCCCGCCGTCGCCGTGGTGGGCGTGGCCGCCATCGTCCTTGCTCATCTTGCTGATCACCACAAAGAACATCGGGATCATGAAAATCGCGAGGAACGTAGCCGTGAGCATCCCGCCGATCACGCCGGTACCAATGGCGTGCTGGCTTGCAGAACCCGCGCCGTTACTGATCGCGAGCGGCAACACGCCGAGAATGAACGCGAGCGACGTCATCAGGATAGGACGCAGCCGCTGGCGTGCCGCTTCCATCGCCGCCTCCACCGTGCCCATACCCTGCTGGCGCAACTCGCGTGCGAATTCCACGATCAAAATCGCGTTCTTTGCCGACAAGCCCACCGTGGTCAGCAAGCCGACCTGGAAGAACACGTCGTTCTCGAGCCCGCGCAACGTAGCGGCGAGCAACGCGCCCAAAATACCGAGCGGCACGACCATGATCACCGAGAACGGAATCGACCAGCTTTCATACAGCGCGGCGAGACACAGGAACACGACGAGGATCGAGATGCCGTACAGGATCGGCGCCTGGGAACCCGACTGGCGTTCCTGCAGCGACAAGCCCGTCCATTCATAACCGATACCCGCGGGCAGCTTCGCGGCGATCGCCTCGATCGCGGCCATGGCCTGACCCGTCGATTTGCCCGGTGCTGCCGCGCCCTGGATTTCCACCGCCGAAATACCGTTGTAGCGTTCGAGCTTCGGCGAACCGTAGATCCAGTGTCCCGCGCCAAACGCGCCGAACGGCACCATGGCTCCAGCGGTGTTGCGCACGTACCAGTTGTTCAGGTCTTCCGGATTCATGCGGAACTTCGCGTCGCCCTGTATGTAGACCTTCTTGATCCGGTTATCGACGTCCAGGAAGTTGTTCACATACGCCGAACCCCACGCAATCGAAAACGTCTGGTCGATATCGCCAGAGTCAACGCCCAGGGCGTTCGCCTTTTCGCGATCCACGTCCACCTTGAACTGCGGCGTGTCGTTCAGGCCGTTCGGACGAACCTGCGCAAGCGTAGGATCCTTCGCAGCCATGCCGAGCAGCATGTTGCGCGCTTGCATCAACTGCGCGTGACCGAGGCCCGAGCGGTCCTGCAACTCGAAGTCGAAGCCCGACGCCGTTCCGAGTTCCGGAATGGACGGCGGATTGACCGGGATGACCAACGCGTCTTTATAGCTTGCGAAGTGCCCGTACATCCGTCCGACCAGCGCGCCCACCTTCTGGTC
>NZ_JBAUSA010001319.1:0-3345 GCF_049581465.1 Caballeronia sp.
GTCGTATGGCCGTCACTTGTATGAAATCGCATCGTCGACGCAGGCTGAATTTGCCCGCGTTGCAGAAGCCCAATTCGAAGACCAGAACCGCAAGGTGCAAACGCTCGTAGAAAACGTCGCGAAGAACGCACCGGCAGGCTCGGAAACGGCTGTTGCTGTGATGAAGTCGGCGATCACGGCCGCCAACACGACGTACGAAACCATCCACAAGGCAAGCAAGCAAGCCGTGGAAATCGCTGAGAGCAACTTCAACGCAGCCGCTACGGCCGCAACGAAGGCTGCATCGCAAGCGACTGCCCAAGCTTCGCGCGCTGTTGCCAAGAAGACGGTCTAAGCTCGGTTCAAGCTTCAATGCAAGGTTAGGACGTCATCCGATGAAACCGGACGCCGCCCGATCCAGGTAGCTTAAGTAACAAAATCAAGCAACAAAAAAGGCCGTTCCAGTTCAACCTGGAACGGCCTTTTCGCATTCTTGGCCCTACGGATGCACGAACGCAAAGACGAAAGGCGGCGCGTCGATGAAGTCCGTGAAACTCCCTGAACGACGCGCAGCCTTCTCAGCGCCCTACTTCTTGCGTTGCGGCGGTAAGTCCGTGCAGACGCCCTCATACAACTCTGCGGCCATGCCGACCGACTCGCCGAGCGTTGGATGCGGATGAATCGTCTTGCCGATATCCTCAGCGTCCGCGCCCATTTCGATCGCCAGGCACACTTCGCTGATCAGGTCGCCAGCGCCCAATCCTACGATCCCTCCGCCGATGATCCGGTGGGTTTCTTCGTCGAAGATCAGCTTGGTAAAGCCTTCATCGCGACCATTCGCAATCGCCCGGCCCGACGCAGCCCACGGGAACGTGGCCTTGCCGTACTTGATGCCTTCGGCCTTGCACTCGGCTTCAGTCTTGCCGGCCCAGGCTACTTCCGGATCCGTATACGCCACCGACGGAATTTGCAGCGCGTCGAAATAGGACTTCTCGCCGTGCGCCGCTTCGGCTGCGACGTGGCCTTCGTGCACGGCCTTGTGGGCGAGCATCGGCTGCCCGACGAGATCGCCGATCGCAAAAATATGCGCGACGTTCGTGCGCATCTGCTTGTCGACATTGATGAAGCCGCGATCCGTCACGGCCACGCCCGCCTTGTCCGCGCCAATCCTGCCGCCGTTCGGGCTGCGGCCCACGGCGACCAGGACGAGGTCATAGCGTTGCGCCTCGGCGGGTGCCTTTTCGCCTTCGAAGCTCACGTAGATGCCATCTTCTTTCGCCTCGGCACCGCTCGTCTTCGTCTTGAGCATGATGTTGGCAAAGCGCTTGGCGTTGTACTTCTCCCAGACCTTGACCAGATCGCGGTCGGCGCCGGTCATGAGGCCGTCGAGCATTTCGACTACGTCGATTTCCGAGCCAAGCGCACCATACACGGTCGCCATTTCCAGCCCGATAATGCCGCCGCCGACCACGAGCATGCGCTTCGGAACCTGGCGCAGTTCAAGCGCGCCGGTCGAATCGACGACACGCGGGTCCTTCGGCATGAACGGCAAATTCACGGATTGCGAGCCGGCCGCAATAATCGCCTGCTTGAACTGAACAACCTTCTTGCCGCCCTCGCCCTCAATCTCCATGTGATTCGGGCCAACGAAGTTACCCACGCCGGTGACCACCTGGACCTTGCGCGCCTTGGCCATGCCGGCGAGCCCGCCGGTCAGCTTGCTGACGACGCCCGACTTGAACCCGCGCAGTTTATCGAGATCGATGGTCGGCTCGCCGAACGAAATACCATGGTGCGCGAGCGCCTTGGCTTCTTCGGTGATCAAAGCCGCGTGCAACAACGCTTTCGACGGAATGCAGCCGACGTTGAGGCACACGCCGCCGAGCGTGGGATAGCGTTCGACCAGCACGGTGTTCATGCCGAGATCCGCTGCGCGGAAAGCGGCCGAATAACCACCGGGGCCGGCGCCGAGCACGAGCATGTCGCATTGGATATCGGCGGAACCTGAGAACGAACCGGCCTTCGGCGCGGGCGCGGCCGCGGCCGGTGCTTTTTCGGCGGGCTTGGACGCAGGGGCTTCTTTAGGCGCAGGGGCTTCTTTAGGTGCGGCAGGCTTCTCAGCCGGCGCGGCAGCAGCGGCAGCGGCCGTTTCAACCAAAGCGATGACGGTGCCTTGCGAGACTTTATCGCCCGCCTTGATTTTGACCTCTTTCACCGTGCCCACGACATCGCTAGGGACTTCGATGGAGGCTTTATCGGATTCGAGGGTGAGAACGCCTTGTTCTATTTCAACGGCGTCGCCGGGTTTGATATTGACTTCGACGACATCGACGTCTTTGAAATCGCCGATATCGGGTACTTTAAGTTCGACGAGACTCATGGTGTCCCCTAAGAATGAGAGCGGGCAGGACCGATATCGAATACGCCGGAGAGCGATGCGTTTCGGTCCTGCCGTCGGCAGACTTGCCTTTCCGTTGCTTACTTTCTTTGGCAATTCGAAGAAAGTGCGTGCCGCGCCGGATAGGCGCGTGGCTCAAAACCCGTCGTGCGAGCAAGTTCAACGAGACGGATGGCGAACCCGAGGCAACCACGGGCCGCCATCCAAAACGATCACAAACTCACGCGACGAAAATCCGCCAGCACAGCAGAAAGATAAGCATTGAACCGCGCTGCTTCGGCGCCATCGATCACCCGATGGTCATACGACAGCGACAGCGGCAGGATCAATCGCGGAACAAACGCCTTTCCGTCCCAGACGGGCTTCATCGCCCCCCGCGACAAGCCAAGGATTGCGACTTCGGGCGCATTGATGATCGGCGTGAAATGCGTTCCACCAATCCCACCAAGCGACGAAATCGAGAAACAGCCGCCTTGCATCTGGTCAGGCTTGAGCTTGCCGTCACGCGCTGCTTTCGAGAGATCGGCCATCTCCTTCGCGACATCGACGAGACCCTTCTTGTCGGCGTCGCGAATGACCGGAACCATCAAGCCATTCGGGGTATCGGCCGCAAAACCGATGTTGTAGTACTGCTTGAAGACGAGGTTATCGCCGTCGATGCTCGCATTGAACGTCGGGAATTTCTTAAGCGCGGCAACGACTGCCTTGATCACGAACGCGAGCATGGTGAACTTGACGCCGGCCTTCTCGTTTTCCTTGTTCAACTGAACGCGCAGCGCTTCGAGGTCGGTGATGTCGGCTTCGTCGTTGTTCGTGACGTGCGGAATCATGACCCAGTTGCGATGCAGGTTCGCGCCCGAGATCTTCTTGATGCGCGAGAGCGGCTTCGGATCGACAGGACCGAACTTCGCGAAATCGACCTTCGGCCACGGCAGCAAATTCAACTCGCCGCCACCGGCCGGCGCTGC
>NZ_JBAUSA010001320.1:0-3418 GCF_049581465.1 Caballeronia sp.
CTCCAGGTACTGAAGCGCGAAGGCACGAAGGCCGCGTCGCACCAGTCGCTTTCCACGCAAGCGCACGCCAGTGCCAGCCGACGGTCGGCATCGGATCGATCGGCCGCTGCGAAAAAGGGTTGGGAGACGCGAAGGAAGGCGGCTTCGGCGGGACAGAAGGCGGGCGCATCGAGGCGTGCGCGTTAGGAAATTGATGGAAAGGAAAGGCCGTTCCGAACAAATCCGGAACGGCCTTTCCTTCCTTAGACCGCAAGGTAAAAGACCTAAGCCACCGTCCCCAGCACCTTCCTGACCGTGCTGAAGATCTGGTCGATCTGATCGTCCTCGACGATCAACGGGGGCGAGAACGCGAGGATATCGGCGGTAATGCGCACCAGAACACCCGCTTCGAAGCACTTCACGAACGTCTCATACGCCCTCGCACCCGGCGCGCCGGCGCGGGATTCCAGTTCGATGCCCGCCACCATGCCCAGATTGCGGATGTCCTTTACGAACGGTGCGTCGCGTAAAGCATGAGCAGCCGCTTCAAACCGGGCCGCCTTCGATGCCGCGCGCTCGAACAATCGCTCCCTGGCATACAGGTCGAGCGTCGCGATCGCCGCTGCGCTGGCCACCGGATGAGCCGAATACGTATAGCCATGGAACAACTCGATGCCGTTTTCCGCGCCCGCGTTGACGACGGTATCGTGCACCTTTCTATGCACCGCGACCGCGCCCATCGGAATGCTCGCGTTGTTGATCGCCTTGGCGAGCGTCATCAAGTCGGGCGTCACACCGAAATACTCAGCCGCCGTTGCTGTGCCGAGACGACCGAAACCGGTGATGACTTCATCGAAGATCAACAGGATGCCGTGCTTCGTGCAGATCTCGCGGAGCTTTTGCAGATAACCCTGCGGCGGCACGAGCACGCCCGTCGATCCCGCGACCGGCTCGACAATCACCGCCGCGATCGTCGATGCATCGTGCAGCGTGACCAGCCGTTCGAGTTCATCGGCGAGATGTGCGCCCCATGCGGGCTGGCCCTTCGAGAACGCATTGTGTTCAGGCGCGTGCGTATGCGGCAAATGGTCGACGCCCGGCAACAGTGCGCCCGAAAATGCCTTGCGGTTCGGCGCAATCCCGCCGACCGAAATGCCGCCGAAACCCACGCCGTGATAACCGCGTTCACGGCCGATCAGCCGCGTGCGCTGTCCTTCGCCGCGCGCCCGATGGTAGGCGAGCGCGATTTTCAGCGCGGTATCGACGGATTCCGAACCCGAGTTCGTGAAGAAGATGCGGTCGAGTCCTTCCGGCATTAATGCCGCCACCTTCGATGCCGCCTCGAACGCGAGCGGATGGCCCATCTGGAAAGTCGGCGCGAAGTCCAGCGTGGCGACTTGTTTCTGGATTGCGGCGACGATTTCATCGCGGCAATGACCCGCATTCACGCACCAGAGGCCGGCGCTCCCGTCGAGGATGTCGCGGCCATCGGTTGCTTTGTAATACATGCCCTTCGCACTATCGATAAGGCGCGGTGCCGCTTTGAATTGCCGGTTGGCGGTAAAAGGCATCCAGAACGACGAAAGATCGTCGATGGCGGGGTGCGAAGTCATGGGTAATCTCCTGTTAGAACGTCCAATGTAGTCCTGGATAATAGGCGGCGGCATAGACAGTTGCCGTGTCGCGCGAAGAACCGTAGTGGCAGAATGACGCAAACTGTATTGGCGAATGCCCCACTGACCTCCATCCGTCCAGCTCATTGCATGATTGAACTCCAACTTGACCGCGAGCGCGCGCAGGCCACGCTCGTCGAACAGATTGTCAGCGCATTTTCCGGTGCGATTGAAGGGCAGGCGTTGCGTGCCGGCGCGTTGCTGCCGTCCGTGCGCCATCTCGCGAAGACCGAGCAGCTCAGCACGTTCACGGTGACTGAGGCATACGGCCGTCTCGTGTCGATGGGGCTGGTCGTGGCGCGGCGCGGTTCGGGATATCGGGTGGCCGCACGCAGTCGCGCTGCGTTCCGGCGACCGGTGGCGTGGCAGCCGCCGAGCCTGACTGCGACCTGGTTGTTGTCGGACGTGTTCGCCGATCACTCTGTGCCGATCAAGGCGGGCTGCGGGTGGTTGCCGAACGAATGGATCAACGAGAGCGGCTTGCATCACGCGTTGCGCTCGGTGAGCCGGGTTCCGGCTGCACGCATGGCCGACTATGGGCATCCGTACGGCTTTGCGCCATTGCGCGAGCGTATTGCCGAGCAACTGGACCGCTACGGGCTGCCTGTCGATCCCGCCGCGAACGTCCTGCTCACGGCGGGCGCCACGCAGGCGCTCGACCTCATCGTGCGAACCTTGCTGCGCCCTGGCGACGCCGTCGTGGTCGAAGATCCGGGTTATTGCAATCTGCTGCAAATCCTGCGGCTTGGCGGGCTGACTGTACTGGGCGTCCCGCGCACGCCAACGGGAATTGACAACGATGTGCTTGAACGGCTGATTGCCGAGCACAAGCCGAAGGCGATCTTTCTCAATACGACGTTGCAGAACCCGACTGGCGCGACGTTCAGCATGGCGTCGGCGTTTCGTCTGGCTCAAATCGCCGAGCGTCATGGGTTGTGGGTTGTGGAAGACGACGTCAGCCGCGAGCTTGCGCCGCCTGGCGCGCCGTTGCTGGCAGCGATGGAGGGATTAAACCGGGTGCTGTATGTCGGTGGATTTTCGAAAACGATCACGCCGGCTTTGCGATGCGGCTATGTCGTGGCCGAGCGAGACGTGCTGCGCGAGCTGGCGCGCACGAAGATGGCGGTGGGGTTGACGTCGTCGTCGGTGACTGAGGGGATCGTCGATAAAGTGCTGGCTGAGGGGCGATATGCGAGGCATGTCGAGATCATCAGCGAGAAGCTGGCGGAGGCGCACGCGAAGGTTGAGGAGCGGATGGACGCGTTGGGGCTTGAGATGTTCCATCGGCCGCGGGCGGGGCTTTTCGTGTGGGCGCGCCTGACCGTGGAGGGGGCGGATGCCGGGGCACTGGCGACCCGCGCGCTGGAGCATGGCATCTGGCTTGCGCCGGGTTCGTATTTTCGTCCTGACGATGCTGCCAGTAGCTGGTTTCGTTTCAATGTTCCTTATTCAACCGATGACCGGTTGTGGGCTTTTCTTGGGCGTGGGTAGGGTTCTAATAGTGAATAGTGGCGAGTGTGGCGCTAGGGTGGAGTCCTTCTGCTAGCGGCAGCGGTCCGGCGCACTAAAATCATTCGGGTCCCGAACTAAGTAACGGCACGTCGTGCGCGGATGAACCAACAATCCGTGCAAGACGGTGGGAGCGGAAATTTTGGCACTTGGGCGATGGAGGCGAAGCGTGTGCGTGCCGTATGAGCTTGGGGAGGGTGTTCGACTGTGGGTTGGGGTTGCGGGGGCCGTGCTACGTTCGGGCCAAAGGCCTGAAG
>NZ_JBAUSA010001321.1:0-3201 GCF_049581465.1 Caballeronia sp.
CCGATCGCGGCCAAGGTCAGCGGCCTGGCGGAGAACATCACGACGTGGGGTGTCGCACTCTCGGAACATGAGCGGATCTTAAGGACGCTCGAAGCCGGCGATCCCCTCGCCGCGCAGGCCGCGATCCGGTCGCATTTGAAGGCTTCGGAGGAAAGGTGGGTGGGTGGATGAACCGTCGCGAACGCGAGCTGGCGGACGGACTCAACAACCCACACAAGACGGCATTGAAAGCAAACTGAAAAAACCATCCAAATGCAAACGGCCCGCTTTGTGGCGGGCCGTTGAACACATCAACACCTATTTTCGGTACTGGTACTGCAAGCCTTCGGGATAACTAGCGCGTCCAGCCGCCGCGTTCTCACCGCGTTCTCGCCGTGTTCGATTACTGGCGCTTGGTCGCCTCCTTCTTCAACTTCTTCGCGTCCTTCTTTTCCTTGGGCGACTTTAGAGCGACCTTCTTTTCTGTTTTCTTCGCGTCCTGACTTTTACTCATGATCTACTCCGTGGTTGATCTCGCATATTGCCCGAGCCGCGCCGGTTTGACACGTAAAAATGCGTCATCGCACGCGTGGGCCCCCATCAATCCGGTTAATCGATGCGCCCGCGCAATTCCTGCGCACTGACGCGCAGCGCCTGATACCCCGAGCGGGCATGCTCCGGCAGATCGGGGTCGCCGATCAGCGTGCCGAGCGTCTCGATCACGCTGTAGAGAATGCCTTTCGCGGCACCCGCTGCCATCACGCCCGACCGATAGGAAGAGTCGACGTGCGCGATGGCGGCATCGAAGTGATCCGGGTCCGGACGGGCATCCGGGGCCACCGTTTCAGGCGTTTGAGTAGTATTGGGTTCCATGATGGTCGACCTCTTCCGGTTGTTGCCTTAAAGCCTTAAAGCATATTGCCATTCGATGCCCGGTTCGCGACGGCCCTGCCCGCGACCCAGGCCCTCTTCAGTCCGTGACCGGCTGGATCACGTGTACGCGGCGAGCCACTTTCGGCTCGCGCAATGGCGCGCCGCACTGTACCAGCAGCGACCGCAATTCGTTGATCACGGGAAACACCTCATGATTGTGATCAGCGCCTTGCCGGTCGTGCGCTTCCTGCTCGCGCTCCACGATCCACCGGTCTTCCTTGAAGATACGCTCGGTGAACCACACCAGCAATGGCCATGCTGCGTCGAGGATCCCAGGAATCTTCGGGCGCCGGATGGACAGCAGGCCGAACGTGCGGTTCGTGCGCTGTTCGGCGTCGAGCGGCACATAGCAGATCCACAGATCCATCACCATGGTCTCGTCCTTGGTGCGGATCCTGAGCGTCTGGTACGGATACTCAGTGCGGATCGTCATCACGTCCTTGTGGCTGTCGCTCGCCTTCGTGCCGCGTTTCTGGCTGAATACCAGCGCCTCGCCGATCGGCTGCTTGCCCTCTTCCCGCGCGAACGTGTAGTTGACTTCCACCCAGTCGTCACCGCGACTGCGCCCCACCGAACGCGCCTTCATCTGGCCCATCTGCTTGCGGTGCAGGAACTGATGGTTCATGTCCATCAGGTTTTCGTGCATGAAGGAGTAGTGGCACTTCACCGGTCGCCCCAGGCGACGCGTCTTGTACGCTTTGTCCCCGGCCGAACCGAGCGACGGGAACGGGGTTTCATCGGCAAGTAGCGGGTCGCCCGGGAAAATGAAGATCAGCCCTGCTTCTTCGCGGCACGGATACGAGCGCACGCCGTTGGGCAGTCTTTCGCGGCCGAGATACGGCACGTCGATGCAGCGGCCCGTGCAGTCGTAGGTCCAGCCGTGATAACAGCAGCGGATCGATTCACCGTCGACCACACCCGCGTGAAGCGGCACCTGTCGATGCGCGCAGCGGTCTTCCAGCGCGAATACCTTGCCGGTTTCCGTGCGTACGAGCACGACAGGATCGCCCGCGTAGGTCACTCCGTGGGCCTTGCCGCGCTTGACTTCGCGCGACCAGGCAACCGGATACCAGTGATCGGGGTGAATATCGACCCGACGCAGGTCGCGCGCCGGTTGCGATGCGGGTGACGGTGGCGTCTGGGACGCCGGTGATGCTTCTGACGAAGAAAGCTCGCTGGGAGCGACGTCCTGCTGCAGCGCTACATGCATGTACGATGCCTCCACGTGACGGAATCGGCTAAAAGGGAATTTTAAGAAGCGTGAAATCGAAAGTAATTCGCAGTCTACACGCCGATAGGCTTTTGAGCGCCGCGCAGGCATGACCAGACGCGAATGGGGGTCATCGCAGCGTCGAAACGTCGGATACGCGCCACCTTTGCCCGGGGAGGCTCAGACGGCGTTTCGCTTGAACACGAGGCTCAGGTTATTGGCGGGCATCGGCACGATTTCGTCCAGAGCGAAACCGTTGCGATGTGCGAGCGCCACGACGTCTTCCAGGTCGCGCACGCCCCAGGCGGGGTCGGTGGTGCGCAATTGCGTGTCGAAGGCCTCGTTGCTTGGCGCGGTGTGTTCGCCTTCGCGCTTGTAGGGGCCGTAGAGAAAAAGCACGCCGTTGGGAGAAAGATGGGCGGCGGCGCCATCGAACAGCGCAACGGCGGCGGCCCACGGCGCGATATGAATCATGTTGATGCACACGATACCGTCGAGCACGTCCGGCACGGGCCACGGGGAGACCCGCACATCAAGTGCCACAGGCGCTTTAAGGTTGGCGATCGGGTTGGCGACCGCGATGTGCTTGCGCCAAGCATCGATCGATGCACGCGATGCTTCGTCGGCGTCGCTCGGCTGCCAGATCAGGCCAGGGAGCGCTTGAGCGAAGTGGACGGCATGCTGGCCGGTGCCGCTGGCGATTTCGAGCACGACGCCGGATTTGGGCAGGACTCGATCGAGGACGGCGAGGATGACATCGCGATTGCGCGCGGCAGCGGGCGCCAGGCGGCGGGCGCTATCGTTGTCGTTATCGGGAACACTGTTGCTCACGGTGCATCTCCGGCAAGAAATGCGGCCGAGAGTAAGCGCCCGGGCATCGGGCGTCAAGCGAAGGCACCGGACCGGAATCAAGGTCGTTTAAGATTGGCGCGTACAGCCGCAACCGCTTTCCCCCGGCAAACCTGTGTATCCTGACGCACGCGTCGAAATGAGCGCAGCGCCAATCGGACCCAGCGAACGCCGCGCCCCTCGATCAACGGAGCCTCCCATGAACCCAGAAACCCCACACGGTACGGATC
>NZ_JBAUSA010001322.1:0-1746 GCF_049581465.1 Caballeronia sp.
GACCAGGGTGGCGTCGGGCAGCGCGGCGAGCGAATCTAGCGAAGTCAGCATTTGTGCCGCCGTACCTTCGAATAGCCGTCCGCAACCGCTCGCAAATAGGGTATCGCCGCAAAAAAGGTGCGGCGTGCCATCCGGGTCGGCTTCCTGGAAATACGCAATATGGCCCGCCGTGTGACCGGGCACGTCGATGACAGAGCAACTCATTGCCGGACTCGCAATCGTCACCCGATCGCCCTGTTTGACGCGTCGGGTCAAATGATCGATCGCCTCGCCAGCCGGGCCGATCACCGGGATTTCCCGGTCGGCTAAATGGCTAACGAGCAGTTTTGCGACGCCGCCGACGTGGTCGTGATGGTGGTGCGTGAGTAAAATAGCGGTTAGCCGCCAACCGCGTTTTGTCAGATAAGCTTCTACAGGCGCGGCGTCGCCTGGGTCGACCACGACGGCATCCTGTCCGTCCGAGACCACCCAGATGTAGTTGTCTTCGAACGCCGGAACCGGCACGTATTCAAGCGTTTTCATAAGGCGACTCAACCGAACATGTCAGAGCGAACGATTATAGACTGGCCCAGCTGGACCGATTCTGCGCCTGGCCGTTACGTGCTGGCGTGGGAACAGGCGCAACTCGACCGGGTGGTATCGGATATTTTCGGCTACCACGCGCTGCAACTCGGCTTGCCGCAACTCGACGCGCTGCGCGAGAACCGCATGCCGTGCCGCGGGCTGGTACTCGACGCCGCGAGCGGTGCAAGTTCGCCCTACACATTGCCGCCGAAGGTGGCGCCCAATGCTCGCGTGACGTCGCTGCCGTCGGCGAGCCGCGGATTGCACGCGCCTGAGGGCCGCAGTGCTGTGTGGTGCGATTTGCTCGACCTGCCGTTCGAGGCGCAGAGCGTCGACTTGCTCGTGATGCCGCATACGCTCGAATTCACCAGCGATCCGCACAGGCTGTTGCGCGAAGCCGAGCGCGTGCTGATGCCCGAAGGCCAGTTGATTATCCTCGGCTTCAATTCGCTCAGTTTGTGGGGCGCGCGGCAATCGCTCGGCAAGGTTGCGGGTAAGCCGTTCGTACCGGCGTCGCATGACATGATCGCGTTCACGCGGATCAAGGACTGGATCAAGCTGCTGGGCTTCGACCTTGAACGCGGACGCTTCGGCTGCTATCGTCCGCCCCTTCTTACCGACCAGTGGCTCGCGCGCTATCAATTCATGGAAGCCGCCGGCGACCGCTGGTGGCCGATCTTCGGCGCGGCGTACATGATCAGCGCGATCAAGCGCGTGCGCGGCATGCGCCTGATCGGACCGCGCAGATTGAAGAAACCCGCCCTCGCCCCGGGGCTCGCCCCGGTCGCCTCGCCGCATACACGCAACGAGCATTGATGACTCCCGAATCCAAAGAACAAGTAATCGACATTTATACCGATGGCGCCTGCAAAGGCAATCCCGGCCCGGGTGGCTGGGGCGCGCTGTTACGTTTCGGGGACCAGGAAAAGGAACTGTTTGGCGGCGAGACGCCGACCACGAATAACCGCATGGAACTGATGGGCGTGATTTCGGCGCTGGAGGCGCTGAAGCGGCCGTGTCGCGCGGTGATCCATACTGATTCGCAATATGTGCAAAAAGGCATTAGCGAGTGGATCCATGGCTGGAAAAAGAAGAACTGGATGACCGCCGCGAAGACGCCGGTCAAGAATGCCGATCTGTGGAAGCGCCTTGACGCGCTCGTGGTGCAGCACCAGATCGAAT
>NZ_JBAUSA010001323.1:0-4700 GCF_049581465.1 Caballeronia sp.
GTCGCCGGCACGCTCGACAAGCCACCCGACATCAGCGGTTTCGCCGCCGTCGACGCCACCGGCGTCGCCGCCGTGCCGCGCGCGAGTCCCTGCTCGACCGCCTTCAGCAGTTTTTGCAGCGCGATCGGTTTTTCGAGGAAATTCAGCGCGCCGATTTTCGTCGCCTCGACGGCGGTGTCGATGGTCGCGTGGCCCGACATCATGATCACCGGCATGGTCAGCTTGCCCTGCGCCGCCCACTCCTTGAGCAACGTGACGCCGTCGGTATCGGGCATCCAGATGTCGAGCAGCACGAGATCCGGCGCCTGCCGCAGCCGATACTCCCGCGCGTGCTGCGCGTTCTCCGCCGTCTCCACCACGTGACCTTCGTCGCTCAGGATTTCCGAGAGCAATTCCCGGATACCCATTTCGTCGTCTACCACCAGGATGGTTGCCATTTACGCTGCCCTTGTCTGCACTAATGCTTTTGTCGTTCCGTGACCTGCACCCGCTCCGTGCCCGGGCGTTGTAGCGCCCGGTTCGGCGGTGTCGTCCGCGAGTTGGAGGAACAGAATTGAGATCTGCGCGCCTTCAATGACATCCCCGGCCTTCGACCGGTTCCGTATGTCGACTCGCGCGCCGTGCTCATCGACGATCTTTTTGACCGTTGCAAGACCCAGGCCCGTACCCTTGGCCTTGGTCGTCACATACGGTTCGAACGCGCGCGAAAGAATGCGCGCGGAAAAACCTGGCCCGTTGTCCGACACCGTCAGCCGCACTGCCACGTGAACATGTCCGGTCGCATCAGGGTCGCCATATTCTACTGTCTTCGTTTCAAGCCGCACGTGAGGTTCGGCAGTATCGATGACCGCATCGAGCGAGTTCTGTAACAGATTGTGGATAACCTGTCGAAGCTGCGTGGCGTCGCCGCGAATCACCGGCAATTTCGCGAGGTCGACCGTAATAATGCTCTTGCCTTCCTCGATGCCGTACAGCGTCAACACTTCTGTCACTAGTTCGTTCAACTGCAAATTGCCCAATACGGCCGGCGGCGTGCGCGCGTATTCGCGGAAGTCGTCAACCATGCGCTTCATCGCCTGCACCTGGTTCACGATCGTCGTCGCGCCACGCTTGAGCACCTCGGCATCGGCGGGACTGAGTTTGTCCGTGAGCTTCATTTGCAACCGTTCGGCCGATAGCTGGATCGGCGTGAGCGGGTTCTTGATCTCGTGCGCAAGACGCCGCGCCACTTCGCCCCATGCCACCGAACGCTGCGCCGAGATGACGTCGGAGATGTCGTCGAACACCACGACATAGCCGGTCGTTTCGGCGTCGTCGGATTCGTTCTCCGTCGCGCTCAACAATCGCGTGCCGCGTACGAGCAAGGTCAGCGGATCATTCTCGCCCGCTACCGGCACGGCAAGTTGCTGCTGCCAGTGGCCGCGGTCGCCGACCGGCTTGCCGCTGCCACTCGCCGCGGCATCGCGATCAGCGAACGCCTTGCGCACCATCGCGCCGAACTCCGCCAGCACGCCGATCTGCTCAAGCGGAAAATTAAGCGAAGCGCTGAACGGCTGGCGGAAAATCCGCTCGGCGCCGCGATTGGCCGTGGTCAAGCGGAACTGTCGATCGAACACAAACACGCCGGCCGTCAAGTTCGCGAGAATGCTCTCGAGATACGCCTTCGAATGTTCCAGCGCGATCCGATTGTTCTCAACCGCCGCGCGGGCCTCGGACAATTGCCGAGTCATTGCGTTGAAGGACTGCGTCAGGAAACCGAGTTCGTCGCGCGACTTCACTTCGCGCTTGGGCGTGTAGTCGCCCTCGGCGACTTCCTTCGTGCCCTGTGCGAGCAGGAACAGCGGCCGCGCAAGCTGATTGCCGAGCGCGAGCGCCAGCATCATCGCAATAAACGTGGCGAGGAACAGCGCAAGCGTCAGCGTGCCGATATACATCTTGCGCAAGCCGGTGCGCCCGAGCGCCTTCTCCTGATACTCGCGATACGCACGCTGCACGGCATCGGCGTTGCGAGCGAGCGCCGTACTGACGGGCTGCTCGATTTGCAGGAACCTTTCGGCTGGCTGAAGTTCGGTGGTCGAGCTATCGGGGATCTTGACGATCACCCTTAGCCTCAGTGCCCCCTTCGGCCCGGTCAAATTCGAATCGCCGTCGACCTCGCCTTCGATCGCGCCATACGGCCCGCCACGCGCCTGACTCAATTGCAACGGCGACGGCAGGTCATCGGGGACGAGCGCCGCAAAGTTGCTCGAAGCCTGAGCAACAACACGTACGTCGGGCGCGGTGCCGGATCCGCTTCGCATAGGCTCCACGATGGTCGCGTCCTGCACGTTGAACTGATCGCGCAGGCGCAGCAGCGTGAGAGTCAGGCTGGTTGGATCGGCGCTTGCGAGTTGGTCGCCCATCAGGCGGCCCTTGTTTTGCAGATCGGACAAGGACGCGTCGAGCATGCCGCGCCCGAGATTCAAGCCTGACGTCAGCGCGGTTTCCACATTCACGTCGAACCACGATTCAATACTGCGCGACACAAACTGGTACGACACCACGTAGATGATGGCGCCCGGCACCACGCCCACAAGCGCAAAAATAAACGCGAGCTTCGCGAGCAGCCGCGTGCCGAACTTGCCCTGTCGCACACGCGTGATGATGATCACGACGAGGCCGACCACGATCAGCAGCAACACCACCGCCACGGCAAGGTTCGCGGCGTAGAGCCACTGATAGTAGCGATCGAAGAACTCGGTATTGGCGCTGGCAAGAGCCAGCATCACGAGCAGGAGAATGGCCGTCAGCGCAACGGTCACGACGAGCGCGCGAATCACGATGCTCGTCATGTTCGTTTTCTGGCGCAGCGGCGGGCGGCGAAGGTTATTTAGCAATGGTCGCCGCCGTAAAAGTAAACCGCTTCCAGTCGGAAGAAAGATTCCAGTCGCGGTTGTTGACCGCATCGATCTGGAACGGCTTGGGCATCAGCGCAATGTCGAGCTGCATGCGCACCGACGCGTTGTAGGTCTCGCCAGGCAGTACCTGGTTGCGCTCGATCACATGCCACGACGTGACGTGCTTGACGACCGCGAGCGCTTCCTGAAGGGTGGCGAAACCGAGCTGTAATCCGCCCGTGGACACGCGATATTCACGCGTCAGCGGCTGAAACGACAGCCGGATACTCTGCGAAACGTTCACCGGTTCTTCGTCGAACCAATACCAGCGCGGGCGTGAAAGATTGAAGTCGGTTGTGAAGTAAAGCGGCACGCCCTTGTTCACTGCGTCTTCCAGGCTGCTGTTCAACTCGAAGTCAAAACGCGCGTCGAGGCTCCAGCCGCCGCCGTCGGCCTGCAACGACGCGCGCTGCACGGCGATTGGATCGGCCAATGCAGGCGCAGCGCTCAGGAAAGACAGCGCGAGGCTCAGCAGCCAGGCCAGCACGACCCGGCCAACAGCCACGCGCGGCAGCGGAAAAAAGCGTTTAATCGTCACCGTTTCTGGAAGCGCGCGTAGAAGAATCCGTCGTGGTCCGCGAAGGGTTCCGCGTCCTGGTTCGATACTGAGCGGTCAGGATGCGCCGCGCCTTGAGTTGCCTCCGATTCAGCCGCATTGACGCGGCTGGTCATCGGCAATAATTGCCCCGGCGCGTTCAATCGTACCGCATCTTCGTGAACGTCTCCAAACCACTGTGCCTGCAACTCGCCCTCCTCAGGAAAGATCGAGCACGTAACGTAGAGCAATTCACCGCCTGTTGCCACGAGCGGCCAAAGCGCGGCGAGAATGCGCCGCTGCTCTTCAACCAGCGCGGGAATATCCGAGGGCCGGCGCAGCCAGCGAATGTCCGGATGACGCCGCACAATACCCGAGGCTGAGCACGGCACGTCGGCGAGAATCCGGTCGAACGGATCGCCATCCGACCACGCTGGCGGATCGCCGGCATCGCCCACGCGAATCTCGGCTTCGAGGTGAAGCCGCTGCAAATTCTCTCCGATACGCCGCGCGCGCCCAGCATCGCTTTCGAGCGCGATCAGTTCGACCTTTGCCAGTTCCAGCACGTGTCCGGTCTTGCCGCCCGGCGCTGCACATGCGTCGAGCACACGCATGCCGTCGCGCACATTCAGCAACTGCGCGGCGAGTTGGGCTCCCGCGTCCTGAACGGAAACAATGCCGTCGGCGAAACCGGGAATCTTGTCGACACCCATTGGCGTCTTGAGGCGCACCGCGTGCAGGCCTGCCGCTTCAGCTTCGATGTCCTCGTTCGCGAGCACGCCGAGGTATTGCTCAACGGTCATGCGCCGCGCGTTGACCCGCAGAGTGAGCGGGCCTTGCCGATTGCCGGCGTCGAGAATGCTTTCCCATGCATCGGGCTGGCCGCGCCTGACGGCGTCGATCCACCACGCCGGATAGTTAAAGCGCACGACGGGGTCCTTGTTGACCTCCGCCAGCAAAGTGTCACGATCGCGCAGGAAGGTGCGCAATACGGCGTTGACCAGGCCCTTTGCAAACGCCAGATCGCGGCGCGCGGCGATCGCATTGACCGCCTGGTCGACGACCGTAAACGCTGTGTAGGCTGCATGCGCCTCGTCGTCGACAAGCAGCGCGAACGCGCACGCCATCACATTCGACACGTGTGGCGGGGGCGCCTTGCGCACCATTTTGGCAAGCAGCGCATCTGCAACGGCGAGCCGCCGCAGCGTCCGGTAAGCGATGTCCTGGGT
>NZ_JBAUSA010001324.1:0-1713 GCF_049581465.1 Caballeronia sp.
GCGCGTCGCCGCGTACGTCCACACCTTCCCAGAAGCTCTGGCTGCCGACGAGGATCGCGTTGCCGTAGGAACGGAAGCGATCAAGCAGTTCGGTGCGGCTCGCGTCACCTTGAACCAGCAGCGGATAGTCCCAGCCGCGCCGCTCGATCTCATCGCGAAGACGCGTTGCGATGCGATCCACCGCGCGCAGTGTCGTGCAGAGAAAGAACGCACCGCCGCCCGATGCCTCGATGGCCGGCAACGCGGCGTCGAAGACCGCGTCGGTGAAGTTCGGCGACGACGGCTGCGGCAAATTCCGCGGCACGTATAACAAGCCCTGCGTGGGGTAATCAAAGGGACTGGGCAACGTCATCGAACGGCGCGCGTTCAAGCCCATTTGCGCCGCGTAGTGCGTGAAATCGCCACGCACCGACAAGGTCGCCGACGTGAAAATCCACGCGCGCGGCACGCCAGCGCGCTGCTTCGAAAATATCGGCGCGACGGATAGCGGCGTCTCGTGCAACTGGACCGTGTGCGAGAACACCTCGATCCAGCGCACCATCTCGTTGGGATCGCCTTTGGTAGCCGCCGCGGCGTTATCTTCGGCCACGGCCTTGTCAACCGAAGTTGGCGGCGCGGTCCATCCGCCCAGCAAACCCTGCAACTCGCGCGCCCGGCGTAACAGCACGCCTAGCGACTCTGCACGTTCGGCATGCGCACCCAGCGCCGCGGTCAGCGCATCGAGATGCGCTTCCAGCGTATCGAGGGCCTCGAACAAGGGATGGTCGTCGGCAAGCTGGCCAAGCGACATACGCACGGAATCCTCGCGGAATGCCAGGCGCACGTCGCGGGCGGCGCGTTCGAGCGCGGCACTCAGCTTCGTCCAGTCGGAGAAATCGCGCGCGTGGCTCAAGCCTTCCGCCACGGCATCTTTGGCCAGTTCGAGGAACTGCGTGGTCGACACCGTCTCGCCGAAGAAAAGCGTTGCGGTCTCGGGAAGCTGGTGCGCTTCGTCGAAGATGATGGTGTTGGCAGTCGGCAGCAATTCGGCCATGCCCGTGTCGCGGAGCATGACATCGGCGAAAAACAGGTGATGGTTCACCACCACGATATCCGCCTGCTGCGCCTCGCGCCTCGCCTGCATCACGAAGCATTCCTTGTACTGCGGACATTCCTGGCCGAGACAGTTGTCCCGTGTCGATGTAACCATCGGCCAGACCGGCGAATTCTCCGGAACGCTCGCGAGCTCGGCTTTGTCGCCGGTGCGCGTGAGCTTGGCGAAACGAATGATTTCCTGCAGGTGAGAGGTGTCCTGGCGGGTCGGCAGGCGGCCGTTATCGGCGGTGCGCTGGAGGTAGTAATGGCACAGGTAATTCGCGCGCCCCTTCAGCATGGCGACCGATACCGGCACGGCGAGCGCGTCGCGCACGGTCGGAATATCGCGCTGGAACAATTGGTCCTGCAGGTGCTTGGTGCCGGTCGAGACGATCACCTTGCCACCCCACAGCATGGCCGGCACCAGGTAGGCAAAGGTCTTGCCTGTACCCGTCCCCGCTTCGACGATCAGCGTGTTCTCGCCGCCATCGATTCCCGTCGACGCTGTCGCGATGCCGACTTCATCTGTCGCCTCGTCGGCCGAAACCGGCGCATCCGATGGCCCAAGCTTGCGCGCGGCGCGCCGCTGCGCGTCGAACATTGCGGGTTCGGGCATGGCGCGGCCGGAAGCTTCCATTG
>NZ_JBAUSA010001325.1:0-3898 GCF_049581465.1 Caballeronia sp.
CATTGCGACGGCTAGGATGCGGCATGCGCACGCAGGTCCACGATGAAGTTGTTCAACTCGTTGTCACCGGCATCGGTAATCGCCCAGTAGTTCATCCCTGCGGCACTCCAGTGGGCGAGGTGATAACCCTGCTGCTGGTATAGGTGAGGCGTGGCGCCCGCGTCGCTACCCGGCCACACATAAAGATTGATCGGGTGCAGCTTGTAGCGATAGACCATCACCGCTACCGACCGGCCATTCAGGTAGTCCAGCCGACCGCCGACAAGTGGATATCCCTGCTGCGCAAGATCAACCACGGGCGGCGTGTAGTCCAGTTTGCCATTAAACCAGGGCTTGACCGTATGCTTGTCGGTCGAAATCACATCGGAAAGGTGATTGAACTGCAGCGAACGGATATGGTTATCCACAAGCTCCTGAGTCAGGCGCGTCTCGCTCGATGGCACCGAGAAGTACAACCCCGCGCTCCAGCTCAAGGCGACCACACTCATCACCATCGCGCCAACCGGAGCCCAGCCCAACGATCCGCCACCGCTCCATTGACCAAATCGGTCGCCCAGCCGCTGCCAGACCGAGCGCCGGCCTGGCAGCGCAGCCTTGATACGCTTCACCAGTTCCGCCGGCGCCTCTACGCGCAAATCAGCCTGTCTGAGCTGCACGCTGACTTGACGTTGCTGCTCGTAGGCCCGCTGACATTCCTCGCAGCCGGAAAGATGGCGCTCGAACTCGAGCGCCTCGGACAGGCTCAACTCCTGGTCGATATAGCCTGGCAGTAGTTCAAACGACTGTTCGTGGTCCATCACGCCTCCCGATCCGTCGGTGCAAGCAGCGCCGCGAGTTGCTGGCGTGCGCGCCCGAGGCGAGACATCACCGTGCCCATCGGGATGTCCACGATGGCGGCGATTTCCTTATACGACAATTCTTCGAGCTCCCGCAGCACGACCACCTCCCGGTATTCCAGCCGCAAACTCTGCAGCGCCTTACGCACCCGCTTCTGGCTCTGGCTGCGTATGAGCATCGCCTCAGGGCTGTCGTCGTGTTCCGCGGTACCCGTCTCAAGGCTATGAATGTCTTCCTCGAACTCCGTGGTGTCCGCCGCGTGGCCCCGGTTCTGCTGGTGCCACGTGTAGAAGGTGTTGCGCACGATACGCAATAGCCAGGCGCGGGCATCCTCGCCGCGGAATCCGCCAAAAAATCTGAACGCGCGAAGGTACGCCTCCTGCACGACGTCCTGGGCATCCTGGTCGTTATGCGTCAGCCATCGCGCAACATTGAAAGCCGAATTCATATGAGGTAACACTAGCTTCTCAAAGCGCTGCGCGATGACTGGATCGGCCATGGTGAAATTCCTGCAGTGTCCGCAATCCGTGACCGACAGTGAGCAGACCGCCGGTATGCCATTTTTATTCCCGGAACCGTCGGCACAAATAGATCCCGTGTTGCACTCGCATAACAAGCACCGGTGACGTGAACCGTAGACCTATGCGGAGAACACCCACAACAACGCACGCAATCTCATCCGGCAGTTAGCCCGGCCCGGTCGAAAACACGCGACACCTTCTATTACGGATCATCATGGCCACCGGATAATGGCCGTGCGCCGCCACATCGATGTCAGCTACCGTGCGGCGTTAGTACGAAGCAAAACGCCAACGACGCCGGCCCATCTGATTTCGAGTCAGCTGCGCGACATAGTCGTGCGCAAGAGGCTATCGACCTTCGCCGCCGGCGTTGATGCAAGCCTCAGCCGCCGCTATTCGCCCCCCACTTTGGGATCGAGATGGCTCACTCGTACCGGCGGCACAAACCACGTGAGGCACAGCCCGATGAGCGCCGCTGCGGCTGCAAGCGCAAGACCCACGTGGACCGATTCAATAAGTGCGCTGCGCGCCGAGTTCATGATTGCATCGCCGGCGTGGCCCGCATCGACAAGCCGGCTGACCAGCGCGGCCTGCCCTGTCCGGTCGATCATCAGTGCCGGACTCGCGAACGACTTGAACCACTGCATCGCCTGATAGGAGTCCAGCGATCTGTGCACACCGCGCGCGTACAAGTGACTGAGCAGCGAGCAGGTCGTCGCGGTACCGAGGATGCCGCCGAAAGTCCGAAGCGATTGCAGCAACGCGGTGGCGGCACCGAGATGACCGCGCGCTACAATCTGCTGTGAAAAGATCGTGAGGTTCGACGCTACCAGACCGAGCCCGATCCCGCTGGTGCCCATGCACATCACCCAGACGAGATGAGGCATCTTGCTCGTGATGGCGATCACGCAGATGCAGGCGATCGTGAACAGGCCAAAACCGGCGTACATCGTGATGTTAGCTCGCTTGACCCACGTGACAATCCGATTATTGATAGCACTACCGACAGTCGTTCCCACTACGAGCGGGGTGATCAGCATGCCGGAGTGGGCCGCAGACATGCCAAAGCCTCCCTGGAACAGGAGTGGGACGTCGAAGAGCAGCGAGAACATAGCGAAGCCTCCCAACACTGACATCGCAAAGAGCGCTGCCAGCTTTCGATCGATCAACATGTCCACCGGCATGATCGGGTTGGCTGTCCGCTTTTCCCGGATCCACAGCGTTAGTCCGCCGATTGCCGCGGCCAGGCCGAGTGGTACTGTCAGCTCCGTGATTCCTTCTTTCGGCAAAAATTCGATCAACAGCAATACTGCACCGAAAGTCACCGCGAGCAGGAACGCGCCGAGCCAGTCCAGACGCGCCAGCCCAGGTTGGCGAGGGTGACGGAGGTGGGGCAGGAAACGGTAGACGAACAGCAGCGACACAATGCCGATCGGCACGTTGACGAAGAACACGAGGCGCCAATTGCCATACTCGGTCATGAAGCCTCCAAGGGCTGGTCCGATGATGTTGGCCGCGCCGAATGCCGAACTGACAAATACCTGCCAGCGCAAACGCAGTCGCGGGTCAGGGAAGAGGTCAGCGACCGTCGCGAAGACCGTGCCAATCATGATGCCACCACCGATCCCCTGCACGCCTCGCGCGATCACGAGATACAGCATCTTGTCGGCCATACCGCATAACAGCGAGGCGACGGTGAAGAGAACGATTGCTGCCAGCAGCAGGGGCTTGCGACCGAAGAGGTCACCGAGTCGGCCGAAAATGGGGATCGTTATTACCGATGCCAGCATATAGGACGTGGCGACCCATGCATACAGGTCAAAGCCCTTGAGATCTGTGACGATCCGAGGCAGCGCGGTGCCGACGATTGTCTGGTCCAGCGCGACCAGCATAGCCACCAATGCCACGCCCAGCATCGCCAGCAGCGATTCGCGAAAAGGCAGCAATTGCCGGTTCTGGTCATTTGGGGCGGTGTCGGCAGTCATGGAGTGGGTGACGTAACTCAGGCCATTCTGCTGCGCGTCGATAAGCTCCTGATCGGCCCCGGCGCGGGTCTTACCTCGAGCAAATGCGCTCGACGACGTGAAAACCACTGGAAAAATGGTGACCATGGCAAATTTCTTCATTACAGACTCCTGATCATGTTGTCCGATCTGCAATGAGTAGACGCCGTCTCCTCGCAGGATATTCCTGCGCCTTCAATAAAAATAATGGCCGCCAGTCAAGACAGCGCGCCAGTGGCTAACCAGCATCCGACAGGAGGTCGGTATCCGCCACCGGTCGATCACGCCGCCAAAACATTTACGGTGATCGTCCTCCGGACTACCATTTCTAAGACGAAAGTGACAGTCTGACTGTCAGAACCAACGGCGGTTGGCGCTATCACTCGGTGCAACACCAACGACAAATCACCAACCCGTCTCCTACGCCGGCCAAGTAATATTGGGGTGACGCTGAGGGGATATGAATTGAGTCAGATCTCTGACCAAAGGTCGCTGGAAGAAGAACGCCCGATGGTGGCTAGGGCTGCTGCATCTGTA
>NZ_JBAUSA010001326.1:0-2202 GCF_049581465.1 Caballeronia sp.
CTCCAATCCGTCGGCGACGCCTTTGCAGAAATCGTCGAGCCGGCGGAAGGTCGCCGAGCCGCGCCACAGTTTGGCCGCCTCCACCTCCCGCCTATTTCCTTCCTGATCGCGATGAGGGTGGGGCAGGTTAAAGCGGTTCTGCTAGCGGCGAGTGTGGGGCGACAGACGAGTCCTCCTGCTCTAGCCGCGAGCAGGACTGGCCAAAACCTCCACCATGCCTCGGATTAGTTCCGATAGGGCCCATTTGCCGTCGAGCGGGGTTCATCGGCTTGCCGGCCCGCAGGATGCGCGACGCTGCGTTCTTCGTTATAGCGCGCGATGTCTGCGCGAATCGAACCGCCGCTGCGCAATTGTGGATCTTGTTCCGCGTGCGCTCCGCCCCGCACCTCCGCACTCACCGGCGTCAGTCCGGATCCAGCCGAGACGCGCTGGAAACCCCACGGTCGCGCACCGCGCTCGACCGCGTCGACCCGCCCTGCGTTACGGTTCGCGACAGGAAAGTGCGCCGCGCCTGATCCACCATGTGCTCCGGGAAACGCGCCAGAGCCGCCGCTGGCCAAGGCCACCGACGAGCAAACGCAACACGCCGCAACCAAAGCGGCAGTGGCAGCGAACATTGAGCAAATTGTCGGGCGAATCCTGGTGTGCGACATGGCGATACGACGAAACTTTCGGCTCCATTCAAGCGATGGCAAAGCAAAAGTCTACCCTCGCAACTGACCGGTCCCTGTCGGAACATCCATGCGCTGAAGTTTGGTTCGACGCAATTACGACCGGTCTGCCACTCAATTTAGGGCGAGCCGCAGTCAGAGTCGAGCCAAAAAGTGTTATGTCTTCCTGAGGGTTGTAACACCATGTTACTTCAGGAGATTTTCCGTGAACCAGCGCCGTTTTGAAGGCATTTCCGTCTGACCAAAACGACTATTTTGCGCGGGCGCAAAATACGAACTGATGGGCCAGCTTTTTATTCTAAGCATCACGATTCATGCGTTCGGCGCATAAGTCACGTACTTAAATGAATTTGCATACCGGGACACAATCCGTTCAAATATCTCCATAGACCGTTCGGCTTCGCCTGGCTCCAACAGCGCGGATGAAGTCTCTCCAAAAGCCGTCCGTTACGCGTCAGTCCAGTCACGTTCAACCAAGGCCAGTTTCCGATGCCCCGTCCTAAGCTCCTTCCCGATAACTTCACGCTTGCCCTCGTGGGTACGGTCATTTTGGCTAGTCTGCTGCCCTGCCGCGGCGAAACAGCCGTAGGCTTCAACTGGCTGACCAACGTTGCCATCGGCCTGTTGTTTTTCCTGCACGGCGCCAAACTTTCGCGCGAAGCGATCGTGTCCGGAATGACGCACTGGCGCCTGCACATCGTCGTACTGCTAAGCACGTTTGCCCTGTTTCCATTGCTCGGGCTGGCGCTTAAACCCTTGCTCACGCCCTTGGTCACACCTGCGCTCTACATGGGCATTCTGTTTTTGTGCACGCTGCCTTCCACGGTGCAGTCGTCGATCGCCTTCACCTCGATTGCCAAGGGCAATGTTTCAGCGGCGGTCTGTTCTGCGTCAGCTTCGAGTTTGCTCGGCATTTTCATCACGCCGGCACTGGTGAGTGTCGTCGTGACGACCAACGCGGGCGCATCCGGTTCGCCGTGGCACACGGTCGGCAATATCGTGCTGCAATTGCTCGTGCCGTTTATCGTGGGGCAATTGCTTCGGCCGGTGATCGGCAAATGGATTGACAAGAATCGCGGCATTCTCCGGTTTGTCGACCAAGGTTCGATCCTGCTCGTGGTCTATGTCGCGTTCAGCGAAGCGGTGAACGAGGGCATCTGGCACACGATCTCCCTTCGCGCATTCGGTGGCCTGGTCGTGGTGAATGTGATCCTGCTCGCGCTTGCATTGGTCATAACGGCTTTTGCCGCGAAGCGGCTCGGCTTCAATCGGGCGGACCAGATCACCATTATATTTTGTGGATCGAAGAAGAGCCTCGCATCCGGCATTCCCATGGCGAAGGTCATCTTCGCCTCGCATACGGTCGGGGCGGTCGTGCTCCCGCTCATGCTCTTCCATCAGATCCAGTTGATGACATGCGCGGTCCTGGCCACACGCTGGGGCGCGCGCGATATCTCCGGCGAGCGTGAGGACCTGCCCGATGCAGTAGGCGTTCCCGTGCGCCATTGACCGGCCCCGCCTCGACCGGATG
>NZ_JBAUSA010001327.1:0-2232 GCF_049581465.1 Caballeronia sp.
GGTATGAGGAGAATTCGCACGATCGCCAGCCTCGGCGTCGTCGCATCGGGTGCGCTCACCGCACTGCCGACGATGGCGCAAAGTAGCGTCACGCTGTACGGCATTGTCGATACCGGATTTGGGTATCAGACCAGCGCGACGACACTCGGCTCGACAACGGGCGGCCGCTCGGCCGTCAAGATGATCACGGGCGTGTGGGCAGGCAGCCGCTTTGGCCTGAAAGGCGCCGAAGACCTCGGCGGCGGCACGAAGGCGATCTTCCAGCTTGAAGAAGGCTTCAACAGCGCAACAGGCGCGCAGTCGACCAGCGGCCTGATGTTCAACCGGCAGTCATATGTCGGCGTGACTAACGGAACGTATGGCTCGCTCACAGCGGGGCGCCAGTATGCGTCCTACTACCAGCTGCTATCGCCGTATAGCCCGACGACCTGGCTCACGGGCTTCTATGGGGCGCATCCAGGTGACCTTGATGGTCTCGACACGATCTATCGGGCCAACAATACGATCGAGTACATGTCGCCAAAGTTTTACGGCGTGACGGTGAGCGGCTCGTATTCGTTCGGTGGCGTGGCGGGTAGCGCGAATCGCGGCTCGACGTGGAGTACGGCGGTACAGTATGCGAACGGCCCGGTCGGCCTCGCGGTCGGCTTCTCGCGGATCAACAATTCGACGCTCGGCGGCGGCGCATTCGGCACCGATTCGACGACATCAAATGCGGGCGCGCAGGCAGGCGTGTCGGCCGTCACCAATGGCTATGCAACCGCGCAGGCGCAGCAGCGCTTTGCCGTGGGCGGCGGCTATACGTTTGGCGGCGGCTTCGATATCACCGCGATCTACTCGAACGTGCAGTACATCCCTGGGATTGGTTCAAAGTTCACGGATACAGAGATCTTCAACACGGGCGGCGTGGTGCTGCACTGGAAGGCGACCGTTGCGTGGGACTTCGCAACGGGCTATAGCTATACGCGTGCGACCAAGGCGAACGGCATCACGAGCAGCGCGCAATACCAGCAGGTCAACCTGTCTGAGTACTACGCGCTGTCCAAACGTACTGGCCTTTACGCATTGCAGGCTTATCAGCGCGCCAACGGAAAGACGCTCGGGACGAACGGCGGGGGCAATATCATCAACGCGACGGCGACGATCGGCGATGGTTTCCAGACCTCGCCATCGTCGTCGCGCAGCATCTTTGCCGCCGGCGTCGGCATCATCCACCGTTTCTGATGGGAGGCACGCGCTGCGCGAAAGAACGGTTTCGCGTGCCCATCACGCCCGAGGTCGATTCCGGCCATCCTTTTCTTCGAGTCCAGCGGGTCAAACTGAACCTGTGCGTTACTTAATGGTAATGTTGACGCAGGCGAGTACAGGTTTAGGAGCCGTCACCCGAGGCGGCCTTAACATCACCACGGCCTGACTGGATTTGACTGTCGCTTCCTGTCCCAACCGGCCTGTCACTCGGACGTTCGCAGGCGAAAGCTTGCGTGATGTAAAGTTCTGGAACCAGTTTCACCAAACAAGCAAGGCTGATGCAATGTCCACTACGACCGCCACCGAGAAGAAATCCCGCTTGCCGGAGCGCTCCACGAAAATGCGAGACCCGGTCCAGACTCAGATCCGGATTCTCGCGGCCGCAAAGGCAGAGTTCGCAAAAGTGGGGCTAGGCGGTGCCCGGATCGACACGATTGCGGAAAAGGCCGGGGTCAACAAACGAATGATCTATGAGTACTTCGAGGGCAAGGACCAGCTGTTCCAGGCTGTCCTCGAAGACGCGTGGACCGAGATCCGTACGGCAGAAAGCAAACTTCAACTCGACGCACTACCTCCAGTTGAAGCCATCAAGCAATTGATGATCTTCACATGGGAGTACTACCTTAGCCATCCAGAATTCATTTCGCTGGTGAACAGCGCGAATCTGCATGAGGCCCGCCATGTGAAAAAGTCTCGGCGGTTTCACGAATTGCATGGCGGCTTCATTGACATGCTGCAACGCATTCTCGACCGGGGAGTAGCTACAGGCGATTTCCGGCCGGGTGTTGATCCGCGACAACTGCATCTGACGCTCGCAGCAGTCGGCTACTACTACCTCAACACCCGTCATACCGGTGAAGTGATTTTCGGCTTCGACTTTATGTCGAAAGAGGCTCGTGCGGCACGTCTCGAATTCAATATCGACACGATCCTAAGCGTCCTTCGCCCGCGATGACCGCCGACGGTATTCATCCTGGCAGGCGG
>NZ_JBAUSA010001328.1:0-3497 GCF_049581465.1 Caballeronia sp.
GTCTCGAACACTAGCCGTCCCTCCGAAATCACGGCAATGCGATCAGCGAGTTCAAGCAACTCATCAAGGTCCTCACTCACCAGCAGCACCGCTGCGCCCCCGTTGCGCGCAGCGAGAAGGCGGCCATGAATATCAGCAACCGAGGCGAAGTCGAGACCGAACACGGGGTTCGCGACGATCAACACATCCACCGGCTGCCCCAGCTCACGCGCGAGCACCGCACGCTGGACGTTGCCACCAGACAGCGTACCGATTGCGCGATCGGGAAGCGTCGGCCGCACGTTGAAGTCGAGGATCAAATGCGCGGCACGCTCGCGCATGGCACGCTTGTCGAGACGCCAGCCGTTACGGCAGAGCGGCGCGCGATCAAAGTCGCGCAACGCCAGGTTCGCGGCTACGCTCATACCGGCGACGCAGGCGTTGCGCAGCGGCTCTTCGGGGATGGCGAACACCCGCAGCCGCGTCATTTCCTCACGCGCAGCGTGATACGGCTCGCCTGCGATCCGCATCGTGCCCTCCTTCACGCGACGCTGCCCCACCAGCGCCTCGATCAGTTCCTTTTGCCCATTACCCGATACCCCCGCAAGCCCCAGTATCTCGCCCGAACGAACCGCAAGCGTCGCGCGCGTGACGGCCGTGTGACCGCGATCATCGTCGATGGAAACGTCGTTCATTTCAAGCCGTATCGCGGCCCCCGGGCTGACGGGCGGGCGCGCCGGACGCTCCTGCCTGAGCTCGGCCATCTCGGGGTCCCGCATGCCGGCCGTGCCCATCATCCAGCTCGCAAGCTGATCGCGATTCGTATCCGCGACCGCGGCGGCGCCAACCTGACGACCTTTGCGCAACACGGTGACATCGTCTGCATAGGCCATCACCTCCCGAAACTTGTGCGTGATCATCAGCACCGTCAACTCGCCACTCGAACTGAGCTGGCGCATCAGTCCAAGCACCTCCTCCGCTTCCTGCGGCGTGAGCACGGAGGTGGGTTCATCGAGAATAAGAAAACGCTGACGCAGATAAAGCTGCTTCAGTATCTCGAGTTTTTGCTTCTCGCCGGCTGCGAGATTCGATACAGGCGCATCAAGCGGGAGACGAAACGGCATGCGCCGCATGAATTCGTTCAACGCCGCGCGCTCGGCTTTCCAGTCCACTTTCCACGGCAGCCGTCCACGCGCGAGCAACAAGTTCTCTTCTACCGACAACCCCGCCGCCAGCGTGAAATGCTGGTACACCATGCCGATTCCAAGGGCCTGCCCGTCACGCGGCGAAGCGATACGCACCTCGCGGCCATCGGCGACAATCTGTCCCTCATCCAGCACGCCGTAGCCCACCAGACCCTTGACGAGTGTGCTCTTGCCCGCACCGTTTTCGCCAAGCAACGCGTGAATCGTGCCGGCCTTGACCTGGATCGCGACTTTGTCGAGCGCGCGAAACGCGCCGAACGACTTGCTCGCACCGATCACGGCGAGGCTTAGGGCTTGCGAGGCGCTCGACATGATCAGGCATCCAAAGTGGTGAGTAGCGCACGCGAATCCGATACCGTGCCGAACACGCCGCCTTGCATCGTGATCATGTGGAGCGCGGCCTCGTGGTTGCCTTTGTCCGTCGCCCCGCAGCAGTCCGCGAGAACGGTACATTCAAAGCCGCGATCGTTCGCTTCGCGCATCGTCGTGTGCACACATACGTCCGTGGTGATGCCCGTCAACACAAGGTTGACGATGCCGCGGGTGCGCAAGATCAGTTCGAGATCGGTCGCGCAAAACGAGCCCTTGCCGGGCTTGTCGATGACAATCTCACCGGGCAATGGCGCGAGATCATCGATAATTTCCCAGCCCGGTTCGCCGCGCACCAGAATCCTGCCGCACGGCCCGTCGTCGCCTATGCCCACGCCGTCCGTACCCGCCCGGCGGCTACGCCAGCGCTTGTTCCCAGGCAGATCGGACAGATCCGGCCGATGCCCTTCGCGTGTATGAATGATGGTGTAGCCCCGCTCGCGCATGGCCTTGAGGACGCTTTGGATCGGTTCGATCGGCGCGCGTGTCAGCGACAGGTCGTAGCCCATCTTGTCGACATAGCCACCGTGGCCGCAGAAATCCGTCTGCATGTCGATGATGACGAGGGCCGTGTTATCGGGGCGCAACTCGCCGTCGTACGGCCAGGGATACGGTCGCGCTTCGATGAATCGATGCATGGCTTCAATCCTCTTGAAGGTTCGAGTTCAGTGAGCCCCAAGGCAAGCGGCTTAAGCGTCAGCGTGTAAGGCTCAGTTCACCCGGTGCGCCTGCAAGCGTGCGATCGGGCCGGCAATTGACGATCATGATGACGAGCGTAAGGACGTATGGCGCGGCGTTATACAGGTAGTACCCGTTGGTGACGCCAATGCCCTGCAGCGCCGGACCCAGCGCGCCCGCTGCGCCGAACAGGAGCGCGGCCCACAGACATCGCAACGGCTGCCAGCGCGCGAAGATCACGAGCGCGACCGCCATCAAGCCCTGTCCGCTCGACAACCCTTCGTTCCAGCTGCCCGGATACACCAGCGACAGATAGGCACCGCCCACACCAGCGAAGACGCCGCCAATCGCTGTCGCGGAGATACGGATCAAGGTGAGCGGGTAGCCCATCGCCCGCGCGGTTTCGGCGTGATCGCCGACGAGGCGCAGCGTCATGCCCCAGCGGGTATTGCGCAATCCCCACTGCAGTAAAAACGCAAGCACCACCCCGATAGCAAAGAGCGCATTGATATGCAATGCGTTATGCAATTGCGACGAGTCCGACCACTTGCCGAGATCAATCGACGGCAACATGGGCGCCTGCGGCTCGATGAACGGCTTGCCCAGATAGAACGCAAGGCCGGTTCCAAGCAGCATCAACGCGATTCCGAACGCAATGTCCGATACGCGGGGCAGCGAGCACACCAGTCCGTGCAGGCAACCCAGCAGCAAGCCGGCCACGCCGGCCGCCAGCACGCCGACCCACGGCGAACCCGAGAGATAAGAGGCCGCATAGCCACTCATCGCGCCCGAAACCAGAATGCCTTCGAGTCCGAGATTGACGCGCCCTCCCTTCTCGGTCAGGCATTCGCCAAGGCTCACAAAGAGATATGGAGTGCTAACGCGTATCGCACCGGCAAACAGCGAGATCAACAGCACGACTATGGGCGAGTGAATGTCAGGCATGGGTTTGCTCCAGTTGCGTGGCGGCGTCGGCGAGTGCCACCGCCTGAAGCTTGACTCGCCACGCCGCGATCCGCCCTCCCAGGGCTTCCCACGCGAGGAGGTTCGCGAACAACAAGCCTTGCAGGACCAGCGTGGTCGCATCGGGAAGATCGAGGCGCCGTTGCAGCAGGCTGCCACTCGCTTCGATCCCGCCAATCATCAACGCACACACGATGATCGCGAGCGGATTTTGCCGCGCGGCGAAGGCGACGAGAATGCCAGCGTAGCCGTAGCCCGCGAGCAGCGACGCGTTCGCGCTGACCTGCACCGCCGCCACCTCGA
>NZ_JBAUSA010001329.1:0-1759 GCF_049581465.1 Caballeronia sp.
GGCAAGTGCTGTGTATCGGCAGTGACTAGAATATTCGGCAGCGTGACTTCGGCCGGAAGCTGCTCCGGCTGCGGGAACGACGAGTCGTCCGCGGCTTGTGCAATCTGCCAGGCCGAGACCGTCAGGGCAGACGTGATGATGTAACGACGGAATTTCATAAGGGCGACTTAATTATTGTTTGTTGATCAGATGGCGTCGCACGCTTGTCAGCGGAGATCCGCAGCAAGACACAAAGCTGGACAATCGAGGGGATATCGGTCTGGATTTGAGTCCAGACTCGCGGACGGAATGGGTCATGCGGACATCTCCTGGGGAATGCGCGCCCCAAAGTCGTAAAAGAGGAATACGACGCCGAGGTCTGACTTCCGGTCCATGTTGAAACCGGTCACAGTGGCGCGACCGCGCTGGATTTTCACCAGCTTCCCGAGTCGTATGCGCGCATTTTACTTCTGAATCCACGGATGACGCGATTAAGTTCGGGTTAGCGAATGAGCGTCGATGCGCGTGCTCCCGGCAGCATGAGTTGCATGCAAACCGGTGTCCGGTGCAATGTTGATCAGGCCACCGGCAACCTTCGCGACTACTTCATGCCGCAGACCCGTCCGGGGCGCTCAGGCTGTCGCTGCGCTGGTGCTCTCCGCCTTGAGCTTCTGCCGCAAGTTCCTGGCGGCCTGGATCATGTTGGTCAACGCAGCTTCAGTCTCCGGCCAGCCGCGCGTCTTCAGGCCGCAATCCGGGTTGACCCAGAGACGTTCGGCAGGTATGACCTCGCAGGCGCGCTCCAGCAATTGCTGCATCGTCTCGACGCTCGGCACTCGCGGCGAATGCGTGTCGAATACGCCGGGCCCGATTCCGTTCGGATAGGCGAACGCGCCGAAGCCGTCCAGCAGTTCCATCGAGGAACGCGATGTCTCGATCGTGATGACGTCCGCGTCGAGTGCGGCGATCGACGCAAGGATGTCGTTGAACTCCGAATAGCACATGTGGGTGTGGATTTGCGTGGCGTCCGAGACGCCGCCCGCCGCGATCCTGAAGGCGCGCGTGGCCCATTCCAGATACGGGGTCCACTCGGCCTTGCGCAACGGCAGCCCTTCGCGGAACGCGGGCTCATCGATCTGGATGATGCGGATGCCGGCCTTTTCAAGGTCGATGACTTCGTCGCGAATGACAAGCGCCAATTGCAGTGCGGTGGTTGAGCGCGGTTGATCGTCGCGGACAAAGGACCACTCAAGCATGGTCACCGGTCCCGTCAGGACACCTTTCACCAGACGGTCCGTTAAGGACTGAGCGTGACAGGCGGCGTCCACCATCATCGGCTCGGGCCGGTAGACGTCGCCGTAGATGATCGGCGGCTTGACGCACTGCGAGCCGTAATTCTGAACCCAGCCGTTTTCCGTGAACGCATAGCCCCACAGTTTTTCGGCAAAGTACTCGACCATGTCGTTGCGTTCCACTTCGCCGTGCACGAGGACGTCGAGCCCGAGTTCCTCTTGCTTGCGCAGCACAGTGGCAGTTTCCGCGCGCATGCGTTCGAGGTAGTCGAGTGCGCGCAGCTCGCCGCGCTTGTAGGCCGCACGAGCCTGCCGGATCGCCGGCGTCTGCGGGAACGAGCCGATGGTGGTGGTCGGCAGGAGTGGCAGCTTCAGGGAATGCCGCTGCACGCGGCTACGATCCGTGAACGGGCTCTTGCGGCTCGCCATCGCATCCGTGATGGCCGCGACCTTTCTTTGAACGATTACGTTCATGACCGCGCTCGAGC
>NZ_JBAUSA010001330.1:0-6990 GCF_049581465.1 Caballeronia sp.
GGCCACGGCCAGCTGACCGTCGGCGCGATCATGGGCGCCGCGCCCGACGTGCTTGCCATGGCGATCGCCGAATTGAAAAGCGAACGCCCGCTGCTCAACGTGCGGATCCTTGGCGAGACAAGCGACCAGGTGGTGCAATTGCTGCATCGCCGGGAAGTGGATCTCGCGCTGGGCCGCCTGACCACGCCGCTTCAACACAATGACTTCGACTTCGAACCGCTTTCGCGCGAGGCCATGCGACTCGTCGTGCGCGCGGTGCATCCGCTCGCGCGCGAAAAATCGATGACGCTCGACGCGTTGATCTCGTGGCCATGGATACTGCAACCGATCACCAGTCCCGCGCGGGCCTTGTTCGAAGAAGAACTGGCGAGCGCGAAACTGACATCGCCGTCAAACGTGGTGGAGTGCGCATCGATCTTCGCCACACTGCAACTGCTTCAAAATTGCGACGCCGTCGCGATGCTACCCGAGTCCGTCGTGCGCGATTACTTGCGCGCGCAACTGCTCGTGGAACTGCCCATAGAAATCGGCAAGAGTCTCTCAGGTTTCGGCCTGCTCAGGCGCAAGCATGAAACGCTCAGCGAGCCCGCTGAATACTGCATCGCGCTGCTGCGCAAGTATTCAGCAAGCTCGCTCATTGCAGGTTGACGAACAAGCCGCCATCGACCAGCAGCGATGCGCCCGTCACATACCTTGCGCGATCGGATGCCAGGAACGTGACGCATTGCGCCACGTCGTCGGGGTCGCCCAGCCGTCCCAGCGGAATGCGTTTTTCCATGTACGCGCGCTTGTCCGCATCGGCGAGATCTTCCGCGTTCAGGTCCGTCGCGATCGTGCCGGGCATGACCGAATTGCATCGGATGCCGTAAGGTCCAAGTGCGATCGCGCATGACTGCATCAGCGAATGAACCCCCGCTTTCGTCGGCGTGTAATGCGTCTGCATGCCCCCACCCACCAGCGCGCTGATCGAACTCGTCGCGACGATTGCACCGCCTGTGCCTTGCACCTTCATCTGGTTGGCGACCGCCTGCGTGACATAGAACGCGCCGTTCAGGTTGACGCCTATCGTGGCTTCGTACACTGACGCGGGCATATCGAGGAACGCGTGGAACGGACATATGCCTGCGTTGCTTGCGAGCACATCGACATGGCCGAATGCTTCGACCGCCTGCCTGACCAGCTCCAGTCCCGTCTCGCGTTGCGCCACATTGCCCTCGACCGCGATCACGCCTCGGCCGAGCGCCCTGATCTCGCCCGTGACCTCTTCGACGGCCGATAACCGGCCGTACGAGCGATCGTTGTCGCCCCAGTAGTTCAGCACGACATCCGCGCCTTCCTTCGCGCACGCCACGGCGATCGCGCGGCCGATGCCTCTTGACCCGCCCGTGACGATGACTACTTTATTTTCAAGCAGCACGGCAAACCTCAGTGTGTGTAAGGACGCGCGAGCGCGCATTCCGGATTGAGCCGTACGCCGAATCCCGGCGTTTCGGGGACTTTCATGCGCCCGTTGACCGGCACGGGTTCGTCGAGCAGAAGCGGGTTGAACATGGGCACGACTTCGTCGGCCTTCGGCGCCATCATGAGAAACTCGGCGAACGGCGAGTTGTGTCGCGTCACCACGAAGTGATAGCTATACACCGAAGAACCATGCGGCACGACAAGAACGTTGTGTGCATCGGCAAGCGCCGATATCTTGATCAGTTCCGTAATACCGCCGCACCAGCCCACGTCCGGTTGCACCAGGTCCGCACAGCCCATTTCGAACAGCATGCGAAAGCCCCAGCGCGTGGCTTCGTGCTCGCCGGTCGTCACCATCATGCCGCGTGGCACCGAGCGCCGCAGTTCGGCGTAACCCCAATAATCATCGGGCGGCAGCGCTTCTTCAATCCACTTCAGGCCATGCTCCTTCGCCGCATGCGCGAGGCGAGTGGCGTAGTTCAGGTCGAGGCTCATCCAGCAATCGAGCATCAGCCAGAAGTCGTCGCCGACTTTCGAGCGCATGTCGGCGAGTTTCGCGATGTTCTTCGCGAGTCCTTCCTCGCCTTCTGCCGGTCCGTGCTGCAAGGGCATTTTCCCGCCGATAAACCCCATCTCCTTGGCAAGATCGGGACGCGCGCCCGTCGCGTAAAACTGCAATTCATCGCGCACGGGTCCGCCGAGCAGATGAAATACCGGTTCCTTGCGCACCTTCGCCAGCAGATCCCAGAGCGCGAGATCGACGCCCGAAATGGCGTTCAGCACCACGCCCTTGCGCCCGTAGTAGAGCGTGGCGAAATACATCTGGTCCCACATCTTCTCGATGTCCGTCACGCGCTGCCCTTCGATGAATCGCGCAAGATGCTTTTCCACGATAAACGCGCCGATTTCGCCGCCCGTGGTGACCGCGAAACCGACCGTGCCGTCGCTCGCTTCGATCTCGACGACCAGCGAGCCCAGCACGTTGATGCCGAAGGACTGGCGGCTCTGGCGATACTCGGGATAGCGCGCCATCGGCGTGGAAATATGGTCGTCGATCCAGTGATCGGCGCCCTGGTCATGATAGTCGGCGCCGCCGCCACGAACAGTGAACGCGCGGATGTGGCGAATGGTTGGCATGGACATGATCGGACTCCGTTGAGGTTCGAATATTCTGTTAATCAGGACGTTTTGGCGGGTTTGCCATGCGTGTAAGGGAAAGAAGCTGCAGGCCGCACGAACACGGCAATTGCGATCGCCGCGAGCACGGCAACGAGCCCGAGCAGCACGAGGCCCGCACTCGTCGATGCGTAGATGCGCTCGGCGCTCGTGCGCACCATCGGCGCCACAAAGCCGCCGAGTCCGCCGAGCGAGTTGATGAGCGCGATAGCGCCGGCCGCCGCCGCGCCAGTGAGATAGTGCGTGGGGAAGGTCCAGAACAAGGGTTGTGCAGCAATCAGCCCGCTTGCCGCAAAGCACAGCGCGATCAGCGAGACGAGCGGCTGGCTTGCCAGCCCCGATATGGCGATGCCCGCGCCGGCAACCACCAGCATGATGACGGCGAGCCACTGATGCCGGCCATGCCGATCCGCATACCGAGGAACGAGCCACGTCACGAGCACCGCACATAGCCACGGGATTGCGGTGACGAAGCCAACCTTCGCGCCAACGTGCGTCCCAAGCAACCCGGCCACTTGCTGCGGCAGGTAGAAGATCACGCCATACACGGACATTTGCAGCAGGAAATACACCATCGACAGGACCAGCACCCGTGGATCGATCAGCGCAGCGAACACGCTGCGAGGTCCATGCGACGACGCATGTTGTGCGTCGCGAGCAAGCCGGGCGACCAGCAATTCCCTTTGCCCTGCATCGAGCCAGCGTGCATTGGCCGGCCCATTGTCGAGATACCAGAAAGCCCATACACCGACGATCGAGGCAAGCAACCCTTCCACGAGAAACAGCCATTGCCATCCGGCAAAACCCAATGCGCCGTGCAGATCGAGCAATGCGCCGGACATCGGACTGCCGAAAATAAACGCCAGCGGTGCGCCGAAATAGAACACGCCGAGTGCACGACCTCGCGAAGATTGCGGAAACCAGCGCGTGAGGAAATAGACGATCCCAGGAAAGAAGCCGGCTTCCGCCACGCCGAGCGCGAAGCGCAGCACGTAGAACATCGTGGCCGTGTGCGCGAACGCCATCGCAGCGGAAACCAGTCCCCACGTCACCATGATCCGGCACATCCAGAGCTTGGCGCCCACGCGATGAAGCAACAGGTTGCTGGGCACCTCGAACAGCGCATAGCCTACGAAGAACACGCCTGCGCCGAACGCAAAAGCGGCATCCGATAACCCCGTGTCGTGTTGCAGCGCTTTCTGCGCAAAGCCGATATTCGCGCGATCGAGAAACGCCAGCATGTACATCAGCAGCAGGAACGGCAGCAGATGACGCATCACTTTAGATGTGACGACGTCCTCCGCCGCGGCGGAATCGCTCATGCTTGTCTCCGGATATTTATTATGTGCGGGGCGTGACGGGGATTACTTTGTGTAGCGAAGAACCCTAATACGTCGCCCGGCCACCCGACAAATCGAACACCGACGCCGTGCTGAACGCACAGTCTTCCGAACTCAGCCACAGGATCAGCGAAGCCGCTTCTTCCGGCATGAGGAAACGGTTCATCGGGATCTTCGACAACATATAGTCGATGTGCTGTTGCGACATGGAGTCGAAGATTTCCGTCTTGGCAGCGGCAGGCGTCACCGCGTTAACCAGAATGCCGCGCGTAGCGAGTTCCTTGCCGAGCGACTTCGTCAGGCCAATCAGGCCGGCCTTCGAAGCGCTATAGTGCGACGCGTTCGGATTGCCTTCCTTGCCGGCCACCGAAGCAATATTGACGATCCTCCCGTAGCCTTCCTTGAGCATGTGCGGAACCACTGCGCGACAGGTCAGGTAGGGGCCAATCAGGTTCACGTCGATCACGCGACGCCATACGTCGGGCGCCAGTTCCCAGGTCGTGCCGTTGCCGCCCGTAATCCCGGCGCAATTGATCAGCACGTCGATCTTGCGATGGGTTTCGAGGGCTTGCTGCGTGGCCTTCTCGACCGACGCCTCGTCGGTTAGTTCGACCACCGCCACACTGACCTTGCCGCCTTTGGCTAGTTCGCCGCGCGCGCGTTCGAGCCGTTCCGCATCGATATCCCACAGCGCGACTTCCCCGCCTGACGCGAGCGCGCGTTCCGCTACCGCGTAGCCGATACCGCGTGCGCCGCCTGTGATCACCACCGTCCGTCCTGCCAGATCGATCTGGTTCATGCTGTCTCCTTGCGTTCGTCTATTCGCGCCGGCAACCGGGTCGATGCCGCTTGTGAGACAACTATAAAGCCCAGGTCATAGCAGAACAATCCGACTATCCGATGGACCGATAACGAAAGCGAATCGCCAGCGGTGAGCCGGCTTTGTTGGTTGGCTTAAGGCATGCCGTGCCTAAGTGGCACCTGCTAGGCACGTGCCGCAGCCCGCATCTGAGCCAGCAATGCTTCGCCCGACCATGAAGGACGCTCGGCGCTTCGCTCGGCTTCCCGCACGAGTTCGCATAGCCGTGCGTTTACCGGCGCGGTTTTCCCGAGGCGTTGGGCAAGCCGCACAACCTCACCATTTATCCAGTCGATTTCCGTGGCGCGTCCCGCCGCCAGGTCATCGGACATCGACGAGCGCGCGCGTGGATCGATGGTAAGCATCGCGCGGCCCAGCCGTTCGAACCATGCATCGGGTACAGCGAGAACACGCGGTATCCAGGTGGCCGGAAGCGGCGTTACTCTGGCTGGCCGTATGCTGGCCTGCTTCAAAAGCGCAAGCGCCTCTTTCTGTGCCATGGCGAGGCAAACGCGGTACGCACGCTGTGAGAGCTCCTCCTTCAAAGGCCGGTTCGATAGCGCGTTGATGGCGTTGTTGAGATTGAGCAGCAGCTTCGCCCACTGCACCGGCAACATGTCGGCGTGCTGGGTCAGCGGCAGACCCGCTTTTTTAAACTCATCGACGAACGGCCGCAACGCAGGCGTATGCCTGAGCTCCAGTTCACCCGCCGTACCCTGATGAAATGCGCCGGGGGCGCATTCGATCACATTGAACGGCACCATGCCCTCCAGCACCGCGTTGTTTGGCAGCGCGGCGCGCAGCACGTCCGCGTTGCCGACTCCGTTCTGGAAGCTCACGACGATCGCGCCCGGGCGAAGCACGTTCGCCAGTTCTGCCGCAGCCGTAGAGGTCGCAGCAGACTTGACGGTCACCAACACGAGATCGGCTGCGGCGGCGGTCGCCGCGTCCGTCGACACGTCGATCCGCTCTGGAGGCACGTGCCAGTGGCGATCGTCGTAGTGCGAAAGCGCGATGCCTCGACTGCGCAACTGTTCGCCCATGCGCGCACGCCCGACAAAACTAACCTCGCTTCCCGCTGCGAGCAGCCGTCCGCCGATATAGCAGCCAATGGAACCCGCGCCGTAGATACAGATCTTTGCCATACTGTCTCTCAAGTGACTTACCTAATTACGCCATTAATCCGCATAGCCGGGGTTCCGGCGGTCGAGTCGGCGGAGCAGCCCGGGCCACACCAACGCCCCTGCACCGGCACCCCGCGTCGCATCCCTGATCTGCTGCTTGATGCCGTCGAGAATCGGCCGCGCAATGGGGATCAGTTTTCCGCCGCCCGCCTGGGCACGCACCTGGATCATGCAGGCCGCTTCGAAGAAGTACATCGCGACGAAGGCGTCCGCCGGCGCGGCGCCCACGGTCAGCAAGCCATGGTTGCGCAGCATCAGGTACGTGTTGCTTCCAAGGTCGCTGACGAGGCGAGGCTTCTCGCCCTCATTGAGTGCGATCCCCTCGTAGTCGTGATACCCGAGGGACGCCAGCACACCCAGCGACTGCTGTGATAGCGGCAGCAACCCGCCTTCCTGCGCCGACACCGCCACGCCGTTGACCGAGTGGACGTGCATCACGCAATGGGCGTCTTCGCGCGCTGCATGCACGGCGCTATGGATCGTAAAGCCGGCCGGATTGACGTCATACAGGGACTCGGAAACCTTGCGGCCGTCGAGATCGATCTTGACCAGCGAGGAAGCCGTGATCTCGTCGAACATCATGCCGTACGGGTTGATCAGGAAATGGTGCTCTGGGCCGGGCACGCGCGCCGAGATATGGGTAAACACCAGGTCGTCCCAGCCAAACAGCGCGGTGAGGCGGTATGCCGCTGCGAGATTGACTCGCGCTTCCCATTCGGCAGGCGATACGTCGTTCTTCAGACCAGGATGAGATGAGCTCACGTCGGCACTCCTTATTTGATGATTCAAGCGATGGAAGAATGTGAGGCAACACGCAGCGTGTCGCGCACTCGGTCCGTGGTGCAACGCAACGCGCTGCGGTTGGTGCCGTCAAGGGTCAAGGGCCAAGGTCATTGCGCGTCAGATGCGAGTCCACATGATGTTCGCAAACCCGCCTAAAATCTGTCCGATACCCGACAGGTCGACGCGC
>NZ_JBAUSA010001331.1:0-20763 GCF_049581465.1 Caballeronia sp.
GCTCGGCGCTGGGCATTCACCTGGGCTTCACGTTCTCGGCTGGTGCTATCGACTATGTGCTGAACTACGGATTGTCGACACGGGGCTGGCTGGCGCTGCCGGTCGGCTTGGCCTACGGCCTCGTTTATTACGGCCTGTTCCGCTTCTTTATCCGCAAGTTCAACATGGCAACACCGGGTCGTGAACCGGAAACGAGCGAGGCAGAAGTCGAATCGTACGATACGACCGGTTTCGTTTCGCCGACGGCGGGTGCCACCGTGCCCCGTGCTGTGCGATACATCGCAGCGTTGGGCGGTGCTTCGAACCTGACAAACGTTGATGCCTGCACCACGCGCCTGCGGTTGTCGGTCGTGGACCCGGAGAAGGTGTCTGAGCCGCAATTGAAGGCTATTGGTGCACGCGGTGTATTGAAGCGCGGCGCAACGAGTGTGCAGGTCATCATTGGACCGGAAGCCGATCTCATCTCCGATGAAATCCGCACGGAAATCGAACGCTCGTCCAAGCATGGCGCGACGTCCGCTTCGCCTGTTGCCGCTGCGGCCGCTGCTGCTCCGCTTGCAGCGGTTCCGGCAAGCGAGCAGGGTCCGCTCGATCCAGACCCGGTGCGCTGGCTTGCTGTCTTTGGCGGCGCGACGAATGTGGTCACGCTCGATGCCGTCGCGGCGACGCGCTTGAGGGTGGTAGTGCGCGATCCGTCTTCGGTGGATCGTCAACGCCTTTCGACGCTCGACGTGGCCTGGGTGTCCGCCGATACGTTCCACATCGTTGTGGGTACCGCGGCTCATCGTTATGCCGACACAATGGCAAAACGTCTTTCGCCTGGGACCGGCGCGGCACCGCTGCCGGCGTAACTCCGCCACGAGCGGCCAGCGTCTGGTGCTTCAATGCCTCAGACGCGAATAGGTCGCCGACAAAGACGAGCCCATCGGTACCGATGGGCTCGTACGTTTCTGATGGCACTGTTTTAATTCAAGACCCGGTCTGGCGAAAGTCATGAGTCGGGTTTATTCTTTATTACTCAAATAATTAGTTAAACTAATCAAATAAATTTAAGAAACCAATCCCACTACCGTTTCCGTTTCATTATCAGGAGTCGTTCATGAAACCGCGCATCGTAGTCTGGATCGCCCTTATGCTAGGCGCGGGCATTGCCCATGCCGGGACCGCATTCAATTCGGTTTGCAGCTATTCGCACACGCTGGCTGACGACCCCATTGTTTATCCGGGGAAAACGGGGGAGGCCATGGTGCATGATTTCTTCGGTAATGCCAGCACGAATGCGAACAGCACCTATGAGACGCTGCGCACCGGCAAGGACGTGACCTGCGATGCCATTGCGGATCGCTCGGCCTACTGGGTGCCGCAATTGAAGCGGGCGTCCGGGATCATCATGCCGACGTTCGAGAAGACCTACTACAAGAACGATCAGCCGGTGGACTCGTCCCCGGTTCACGCGATTCCCCCGGGGCTTCAGATGCTGGCCGGAGATCACATGGGCACGGCCCCCAACTCGCATATCAACTTCATATGCCTGGGTTCCGGCAATTACACGACGACTATGCCAACGAGCTGTCCGCCCAATAGCGCCAGCACCGGCGATCCTTCCGAACTGCATATTTCCGTGCACTTTCCGGATTGCTGGGATGGCAAGACACTGAAGCCGATCCTTGGAAGCAGCCGGGCTGACCGGATGAAGAGCCTGATGAAGGCTTCAGGCGGCGCACTCAATGTGGCGTATCGAAACTCCGATGGCACGTGCCCCGCAGCTTATCCGGTCAAGATTCCCGAGTTGCAATTGAACGTCGCGTATCCGCTTGGGAACGATCCGGACTTGTCCACGGCGCAGTTGTCGCTGGATCCGATATTCCAGAACGGCCAATGGGTGCCGCAATGGGGAAGCATGTACACGGCGCACGGCGACTTCATCAATGCGTGGCATCCCGAAAGCATGCAGTACATGATCGAAAGCTGCATGAACAAGGGCGTGGTCGCCGGCTCTACCTGCAGCAAGAACATCCCCACCTATTATTCGAGAGCCAGCGCGGACGTCCAGCTGGACAGCAGGGGGGCCGTTCATCCGACCGACGCCACGCTCACCTTGGCGCCAGGCGATGTCATCCTGATGAAAATGCCGATGCCGGCGAACCTCGACGACTACTCCTATACGGGAGCCTATCTGCAGACATTGGGCGGGAACATAACCGATTCCACGGCGATTTCGATCTACATATATGCTGCATCCACTGATTGGGACGACGGAGCCCACCTGCCGACGGCAGCAGCGTGCAGCACGACTAACTATGTTGGCCCGATCTATCTCGATAACGTACAGCAGGTACGGAACAACGACGTCAGCAAATATATTGCTTCACAAAAAGCGGCCGGGGCGAAACAAATTGGATTTTGCCTGCGCAACACCACGACGAAGACCTTCCAGTTTTCTTCGCGCGAAGGTTCATGGGCACCGGGGCTTTACTTGAAGTGAGTGCGGCATTGCGTCGCCGGGCGATCCACGCGATCTCCCTTGGTATCCGCCTGACACAGGTTCACTGACACGGTGATCTCTCTGCGGTCCTCGGCTGCTTTCTGGCCAGGACCGCTTTCTGTTTGCTTTCTTCATTGCCACCGACGCGATTGAATCAGGATTATCTCGATAATCCGAGTCATATCGTCACAACAAAATCCATATTAATATGTGGCGATAAGACGCATCGAATAAAAACAAAATATTTTTCGAAAAAATTAAAGAATTCAATCCCTTGAAATCGCGCTACCCTTCGCCCGAGGTTCACTAAAATCGATATGTAATATTCAAGAAATGTCAAATCAGGCAAGGTATGAAATATAAATCCACGTCGGGGTTTTCAAAGCGACTGGCGATCTTTCCCGCGCTTCTCCTATCCGGCTGCAAGATGGAGTTGTTCGATCCCAAGGGCAGCGTAGGCCTGGCGGAAAAGGAGCTTATCCTCAATGCCACGTATGCCATGCTGATCGTGGTCGTGCCGGTGATCCTGCTCACGTTGCTATTTGCCTGGCGTTACCGGCAATCCAATACGTCGGCAGAATATCTGCCCAAGTGGGCGCATTCCACCAAAATCGAGATAGTGATGTGGCTCGTGCCGAGTCTCATTATTTTGTATCTCGGAATTATGACCTGGAAAAGCACGCACGCACTGGATCCTTATAAGCCACTTGTGTCGGTGGCAAAGCCAATCACGGTCGAAGTCGTCGCGCTCGACTGGAAATGGTTATTCATTTATCCCGAATACGGCATCGCGACGGTCAATCAAATTGAATTTCCGGTTGGCACGCCCGTGAACTTCAAGATTACGTCCGATTCGGTAATGAACTCGTTTTTCATTCCGCAATTGGGTGGACAGATCTACGCAATGGCTGGCATGCAGACAAAACTTCACCTGATCGCAGACGAAGCCGGGGACTACGCCGGCATATCCGCAAATTTCAGTGGTGCAGGCTTCTCCGACATGAAATTCCGCGCTATTGCGACTACACCCGAAGAGTTCGCGGCATGGGTGGCGAAGGTCAAGGCATCGCCGAGCGAGTTGAACAATGCGAATTACGCGGCAGTCGCAGCGCCGACCGAAAAGCATCCGGTTCAATACTTCTCGAAAGTCGATGCAAATCTGTTTCATAGCATCATCGCGAAATACAACAACGGGCATGTCCGAAACATGACTGACCCGATCTGCCGCACGAAGGGGTAAAACATGTCTGGAAATCTATTAGGCAAGCTATCGCTCGCCGACATACCGTTCGATCAGCCGATCGTCATGGGGGCCGCTGCCTTCATGGCTCTCATCGTGCTGGTGGTCGTAGTCGCGCTGACGTTCTTCAAGAAGTGGAGTTATCTGTGGCACGAGTGGCTGACATCGGTCGATCATAAAAGGATCGGCGTGATGTATATCGTCGTGGCCGTGCTGATGCTGCTGCGCGGGTTTGTCGATGCGCTCATGATGCGCGCGCAACTAGCCGCTTCGTATAACGGCCCGGGATTCCTTCCGCCCGACCATTACAACCAGATCTTCACGGCACACGGCGTCATCATGATTTTCTTCATGGCGATGGCGTTCATGATCGGCTTGATGAACATTGTCGTGCCGCTGCAAATCGGCGCACGCGATGTCGCCTTTCCGTTCATCAATTCGCTGAGCTTCTGGATGACCGCGGTCGCGGCGATCCTGATGAATGTGTCGCTGGTGGTCGGTGATTTCGCACAAACCGGCTGGCTCGCGTATCCGCCGTTGTCGGAACTGCAATTCAGTCCGGGCGTGGGCGTTGACTATTACTTATGGAGTTTGCAGATCTCGGGCATAGGGACGTTGCTGACAGGCATCAACTTCTTCGTGACGATCGTCAAAATGCGCGCGCCAGGCATGACGTTCATGAAGATGCCGGTGTTCGTGTGGACGTCGCTTTGCTCGAACGTGTTGATTCTCGCCACGTTCCCGATCCTCACCGCAACGCTAGCGTTGTTGGCGCTGGATCGTTACCTCGGCATGCATTTCTTCACCAACGACGGCGGCGGCAATGCCATGCTGTATCTGAACCTGATCTGGGCATGGGGGCATCCGGAGGTGTACATCCTCGTATTGCCGGCGTTCGGGATCTATTCGGAAGTCATCGCCACGTTCGCGAAAAAGCCGTTGTTCGGCTACAAATCGATGGTCTACGCCACGTGCGCGATCATGGTGTTGTCGTTACTGGTCTGGCTGCATCACTTCTTCACAATGGGGTCCGGCGCGAACGTCAACGCGTTCTTTGGGATCATGACAATGATCATTTCCATTCCGACGGGCGTGAAGATCTTCAACTGGCTGTTCACTATCTATAAGGGCCGCCTGGAAGTCACGTCGCCGGTGTTGTGGACGATCGGCTTCATGGTCACGTTCACGATCGGTGGCATGACGGGCGTTCTGCTCGCTGTGCCGGGCGCAGACTTTGTCCTCCACAACAGCCTGTTCCTGATCGCCCACTTCCACAACGCGATTATTGGCGGCGTGGTGTTCGGTTATCTGGCCGGCTTCACGTACTGGTTCCCGAAGGCGTTCGGCTTCAAGCTGAACGAGGGGCTGGGCAAGTGCGCGTTCTGGTGCTGGTTCGTGGGCTTCTTTGTCGCGTTCATGCCGCTCTACGTGCTTGGCTTCATGGGCGCGACGCGTCGTATGAACCACTACGACACAGCCGGCTGGCAGCCGTATTTCGTGGTCGCGCTGGCCGGTTCGCTGATCATTCTTGCTGGCGTCCTGTTCCAGGTGGCGCAAGTTGTGGTTAGCGTCGTGAATCGCAACAAGCCGGGTTATCTCGACGTCACAGGGGATCCGTGGAACGGCCGCACGCTCGAATGGGCGACCAGTTCGCCGCCGCCCATCTATAACTTCGCGGTGCTGCCGGTCGTGCATGAGCTCGACGCCTTCGCGCACATGAAGGAGCGAGGCCGTACGCGCCACGCACTGGCGGACTATCGCGACATCCACATGCCGCGCAACACGAGCGCGGGCCTGGTGATCGCCTTGTTCACCGTGGCGATAGGTTTTGCGCTGGTGTGGCACATCTGGTGGCTGGTAATCGCGGGGTTGCTGGGCGTGGTCGTCACGCTGATCCTGCGTAGCTACGACGACGACATCGACTACACCATTCCCGCTGAAACCGTCGCCGGGATAGATGGCGCGAACGGCACGACGACGCCAGCGCGGACGCTGGACCTGCAGGAGGCACTGTGATGCTGCAAAAAACCATCTCGCTCGATGTGCCGGATTCCCACGACGACCACGGCGCTTCAAATACGGTTCTAGGGTTCTGGGTTTACCTGATGACCGACTGCATCATCTTCGCGTCGCTGTTCGCGGTATTCGCGGTGATGGGCCATCAGTTTGCTGGCGGCCCCACGGGCCAGTCGTTGTTCGAAATCCCGGGCGTCGCGCTGGAAACAGGGATTTTATTATTGAGCAGCATCACGTTCGGCTTCGGCATGCTGGCCGCGCACAAGGGCAAGACGAACACGCTACTCGCTTGGCTCGGTATTACCTTCCTGCTCGGCGTGGCGTTCATCGGGCTCGAAATTCACGAGTTCTCGGTGCTGATCGCGCAGGGCGCCGGGCCGGACAGGAGCGCGTTTTTGTCGGCGTTCTTTACGCTCGTTGGCACGCACGGCCTGCACGTGACCGTCGGTCTGGTCTGGATGGCAATTCTTGCTGTACAGGTGATCGGCAACAAAAAACTCACCGAGCGCGATTTGACGCGCCTCACGTGTCTAAGCCTTTTCTGGCACTTTCTGGACATCGTGTGGATCTGCGTTTTCACCTTTGTTTATTTGACGAGCGTCGTATAAATGGCACATGCACATTCAATCGATACCGGCGCAGGCCACGGCAGCGCGCGTTCTTATGTGATCGGCTTCCTGCTGTCGGTAGTGCTGACGGTCGCGGCCTTCGGGTTGGTGACGCAGCACTGGCTGGCGCCGACGGAATCCATCATCGCGATTTCCGTGCTCGCGTTTATCCAGATCGTCGTGCACCTCGTGTTCTTCCTGCACATGAACACGTCGTCGAAGCAGCGCTGGAACGTGGCTGCGTTTGGCTTCACGGTAATGACGGCGGTGATCGTGATCGGCGGGACATTGTGGGTGCTGCATAACGTCTCAATGAACATGATGTCGCGGTAAAGCGGTCAACGTTCGACCCCAGCGGCGCCAGTGGGAAATCTCCGGCGCCGCTTTGCGTTGAACGACGCAAAAAACAAAAAGCCCGCTGTCTTTCGACAGCGGGCTTTTGCCCGTCAGCAGCCCGAAGCGCCCGAGCCGCGCGCTGCAGCCGCTACCGCATCAAGCGTATTCGACCAGTGCCGAGCGCATCTTCTTCATTGCGCTCGCTTCGATCTGGCGAATGCGTTCCGCCGATACCCCGAACTCACTAGCCAGTTCATGCAGTGTCTTGCCGCCCGAGCCGTCGTCCTGCACTTCGAGCCAGCGCGCTTCGACAATCCGGCGGCTGCGTTCGTCCAGCGATTCCAGCGCGGTCGACAAACCTTCGCTTTGCAGCTTGTCGAATTGGCGCGATGCCAGCACGTTGGTCGGCTCGTTATGCGAGTCGGCTAGATACGCGATCGGCGCGTAGGATTCCTCGCCGTCGTCGATCTGGCCTTCCAGCGCAATATCTCCGCCCGACAGCCGCGTCTCCATCTCAGCGACTTCCTCGCGCTTGACGTTCAATTCCTTCGCCAGCCCGTCGATCTCGCCCGGCGTGAACGCATTCAAGCCGGTCTTGTGGCTGCGAAGGTTGAAGAACAACTTGCGCTGCGCCTTCGTGGTCGCGACCTTCACCGTGCGCCAGTTGCGCAGGATGTACTCGTGAATCTCGGCCTTGATCCAGTGCATGGCGTACGACACGAGCCGCACGTTTTGCGCCGGGTCGAAGCGTTTCACGGCTTTCATCAAGCCGATATTGCCTTCCTGGATCAGGTCGGCGTGGGGCAATCCGTAGCCCAGGTAATTACGGGCGATCGACACGACCAGGCGCAGGTGCGAAAGCACGAGTTGGCGCGCGGCATCAAGGTTGTCGTTATCGCGGAATTCGATGGCGTATTGGCGTTCTTCCGACGGCGTAAGCATCGGAATCCGGTTGACTGCCGAAATATAGGCGTCGATGTTGCCGATCTGGCCCGTCAGCACCGACGACTGTGCGAACGTCAGCGCGCCTGCCGAAGCGGCCTTGGCCGGCGCCGAGTGTCCGATGTTCGGAAGGGTCATCGCATTGGTCACGCTCATGTACTCCTTTTATCAACAAAAAGACCCGGTGAAAAACCGAGTCCAGCCACAATATTAGCACTCTGCTACATCGAGTGCTAAATATTAGAGAGCACTTGCACTTCGAAGTTCCGTGAAAACTATTAGAGGACTAATTCCAATAGTTTCTCAGGTGTAAACGTACCATAGGTCAGTTTTATCGAAAGAAATTTGCAAGCTTTCGCACGGATTACCGTTGATACAGACTTTGACGAAACGTTATTCCATGTTTCTTAAGTAAGCCTGAACTGTTCCGAGCATTTTTCTGAGACGGTCTCTAAAATGACATCGAAACTGCGCGTGCGGTTCAACGATCATAAGAAACCACCAGCTCCGGAGTGTTCATGCAGAAAAAGAAAGGCGCTTGGGAAGAACGCTTTTTTTACGGTGTGTTGTTCGGAGCGCTCGCTATTGCGTCAACGGTCGCGAAAGCCGACACGTTTGGCGTACAACTAGCCGGTGGTGTGGCGGACCATGACGTGAAGAAGGCCGACCTGGGCGTGGTGTGGGATCCGAACTTGACCTGGTGGGAAATCGGCGGTTTCCACTTTACGGTTGTTGGCGAAGGGCACGTGGCGTATTGGGACATCCAGGAAAGCCAGAAATCGCATCCCGACATCCTGGAGCTCGGCGTGACTCCGGTTCTGCGCTTTATCAAAAGTTCGGGATGGTTCCGGCCGTACGTCGAAGGGGGCATCGGTATCCGATTCCTCTCTTCCGTGCGCGAAACGGAGACACGGACTTTTTCTTCATCCTTCCAGTTTGCCGAAATGGTAGGCGTGGGCGCGGCTTTCGGTGACCACCAAAACTATCAGGCAGGCTTCAGGTTTCAGCATTTGTCGAACGGCGGTATCGAACATCCAAATCCTGGTATAAATTTCAGCCAGGTTTACCTGCAATACAACTTTTGACGGGAGCCGCATTGAGCGGGTTCTCGCGCGTTAGAGGAACCGACCGATGCCGGCAAAACTCATCGAAGCGATTCGTGAACTGGAGCGCGAGCGATTCCGCGCAATGGTCGATGGAGACGGCGAACTGCTCGATACACTTCTGGCGGAGAACGCCTGCTACGTTCATACGAATGGCAAGCGCGAAACGAAACGCCAGTTTATCGATGCAATCACCGCCGGGCGGCGGCGCTATCGGCAGATCGAGATCCAGTCGATGGACGTCGTGCCAGCTGGGCGCGACGCGTGGATCGTTCATGGCCGCGCGTTGCTCGAGATGGAATCGAAGAACGGCGCCCTGTTATTTCCCACTGCGTACATCGCGATTCATATCGAGATAGACGGGCAATGGCAGTTGCTGGCGATGCAGGCGACGCGGGTGGCGCTGGATTAGCACCGGTTCGACGCTCTCGGTTCTCGTCTTGTAACGCTGGCACCGCCTTGTGAGCGCGGGGCGTTTGTCGCCTGCTGTGAATCTGTCCTGCGGACGCAATCGCGTCCGCTTCTCTTGCATCAGGCCGCGACCGGGTCCTTCGTACGCGCCCACTTCACGCGATTTACCGCGCTGATCATGGCATCGGCGATCGCATGCGCGGGGTTTGCATGGACCGCGATGCCGAAGCGCGCGACTTGATCGCCGACACGACAACCCACGAACACGGCCGTCTCGCCTTTCGCCGCGATGGCCGTTTCAAACCATGTCACCTCGATCGCTTCGCCGGCCACTTCGGCGACGGCAGCGGCAATCGCGTGCGCGTGGGCTTCATCGGCAAGCGCGGAGGGGGGCAGCTTGACGTCGTGGCTGTCGAATCGCAGTGTCGACGCATTTGCGCGAGAGGCCGGTCCATGCGCCGTGAAGTATTCGCGTTTAAAGAGGGCGCAAATGGTGTTTCCGGACACTTCCTCGCCAGTTGCATCGGCGATTTTCTGCACCGCGTGGCTGAATTCAATCTGCACGCGGCGCGGCGGCGTGAAGCCGAGACCGCGTTCGAGCAGGAAGGTTGCGCCGCCCTTGCCCGACTGGCTGTTGACGCGAATCACGGCGTCGTAGCTGCGGCCGAGGTCGGCAGGATCGATCGGCAGATACGGAATGTCCCAAACAGCGCCCGCTCCTGCCCCGGGACCAGCTTCGCGCTGCGCAAAGCCTTTGCGAATCGCGTCCTGGTGCGAGCCGGAAAAGGCCGTGAAAACGAGATCGCCTGCGTAAGGATGACGCGGATGCACCGGAATTTGATTGCAGCGCTCGACGACGCGACGCACGCCATCGATATCCGAAAAGTCGAGTTGCGGATCGATGCCCTGCGTGTAGAGATTCATCGCGAGCGTGACAATATCCACATTCCCCGTGCGTTCGCCGTTGCCAAAGAGACAACCTTCCACGCGATCGGCGCCCGCGAGAATCGCGAGTTCCGCGGCGGCAACGGCCGTGCCGCGATCGTTATGGGGATGCACTGACAGCACAATACTGTCGCGATATCCCATGTTGCGATCCATCCACTCGACCTGGTCGGCGAACACGTTCGGCATGGCCGCTTCAACTGTGGCGGGCAGGTTCACGATCATCTTGTGGGCGGGCGTGGGGCGCCACATTTGCGCCACGGCGTCGCAGACTTCGCGCGAAAACGAAAGCTCCGTCATGCTGAAGGTTTCCGGCGAGTACTGGAAGACCCAGTGCGTTTCGGGCCGTGCGGCCGCGCACTCCTTGATGATGCGCGTGCCTTCCACCGCCAGCGCCTTCACTTCTTCCTTCGACAGTCCGAAAACGATTTTTCGAAAGGCCGGCGCGATCGCGCTGTACAAGTGCACGATGACCTTCGACGCGCCTTCCACTGCTTCAAATGTCCGCTCGATGAGTTCGCGGCGCGACTGCACAAGCACTTCGATGGTCACGTCGTCAGGTATGCGCTTTTCGTCGATCAGTTTGCGCACGAAGTCGAAATCCGTCTGCGATGCCGACGGGAATCCCACTTCGATTTCCTTGAAGCCCACCGCCACGAGCATCTCGAAGAATTCGAGCTTGGCGTCGATGCTCATGGGTTCGATGAGTGCCTGATTGCCATCGCGCAGATCGGTGCTCATCCAGATGGGCGCCCGTTCTATCGTGCGGGTCGGCCAGCGTCGGCCGTGGAGCGTGATTTGAGGGAACGGGCGGTATTTCTCGGCGGGGTTGCGCATCATGATCGTGGACCTCGGCTGGACGCGTTGTACGCGTTGTGCGTGTGAAAACGCAGTCGTTGCGAGGCGGATTGGTGCGCGGCGGCTTGCCGGCATCGTACCGATGCGCGCTGCACAGGTTCGCGTTCGGGCGCGGCGGCAGGAGTGGTGACTCCGCGGGCGACGAGCGTGAACGGTGCGCATGCAGCGTGCATGTTTTCCTCGCGATTTCGGCCGTGGATCAACGGACCAAAGCTGACGACTACAGGGGTGAAAAAAGGGGGACTGCGGAACTGCTGAGGGGACCGCGCACAACGCGCGGCGCCACGTTTAGCGACTTACGCTAGACGTAGCGATAGGGGCCGCGCTAGGCGACCCGAAATAATTCGGAGGGAGGAGACTGGGGTGAAGCTCATCAACCAACGTTATCCAGAAAACGAGGGTTTGTCAACTGCGGGCCGTCGGACAATCCCCGCTATCAGTTCCGCCTGACGCGCGAGCGCGGGCGGCACGGGCGCGTCGCCCCGCAGCACGCTTTCGATCCAGCGGGCGGTGGTCGCTGCATCGAGAGACTCGGGCAACACGACTGCCGGTGCGTCGGGCGAAGACCGTTCCGGCGCTACCAGGGTCTGCACATGGCCGTCGTGGAACCAGTCCACTTGCACTTGCCGGCGTGTATCCGCCACAGCCTCGCCTTCGGTGCCACGCGCGAGCAGCGCACCGCCTTCGGCGGCGTCGGGATGTTCCTTGAACAGCGTCGTCAAGCTCTCGCGATATTCCGGGTGCGTGTAATTGACGAGCCGCAAACCCGCTTGCGCGAACGGTTGCAGGATTTTGACAAGCGTGTGCGTGGAATTGCGCACACCCATGATTCGACGAATTGACAGTAGCCGCGCGAGCTTTGGCGCGAGTGAGGCGATAGGCGCAAACGCGAGTCGCCGTGATATCAGGTTGTCTTCGATTTCATCGTGGGACGACGCGGCCGGAACGCCCAGTTCGGCGAAGATTTCAGCGCTGGTCACGCGGCCCGGATCGACGGTCACGCCGTGCACCAGCACGGGTATGCCTTCCCGCGCGAGCAGAAGCGCGAGCAACGGCGTCAGGTTTGGCTGCTTGCGCGCGCCGTTGTACGACGGAATCGACACTGGCCGTGCGTGGTCTTGGCCATTCTGGATTTGCAGGCGCTCGAAGGATCGATGTGCGGCAGCCAGCATCGCGGCGAGTTCGGCCGCCGTTTCACCCTTCACGCGATAGGCCAGCAGCACGGCGCCGAGTTCGAGATCGGAGACGCGGCTGTCGAGCATCGCTTCGTAGAGCGCGTACGTGTCGTCGCGGCTCAGCGCGCGTGCGCCGTTCGGTCCGCGACCGATTTCCTTGATGAAACGGGCGCAGGGGAAAGGAGAGGTTTCTGTCATCGAGTGGTCTGGACAGCCGGCTCGTGCGTCGCGCCTTCAAATACGGTGTGCACGATCAGCCGCTTCAATTGTGGGAGTACGGGAGCCACATTCAGTACCGCATTTGAGCTGCACTTGCAAGTCGGAGGGATCGGTTTTGGGGAACGTGAACGTCAGCGCCAGCGGATACCATGAGGTCCGCGCGTTAAACTTGAGGTCTTGTCGACTCGGGGTTTGAATCAGGTTTTGACTCAGGGTTTGTCAGCCGCGCTCCTCGCGAGCGCGTGGATTTTTTGGAAAACAGGAGAGCGCGCCATGAGTCATGTATTTGCTCCGGCACCGGTGGTTTCGGTGCCGGTCGTCGGTTCCAGCGATCAATTTCCCGTGCGGCGCATCTACTGCGTCGGCCGGAACTATGAAGCGCATGCGCGCGAAATGGGCCACGATCCAGACCGCGAACCGCCGTTTTTCTTCGCCAAGCCGACGGATGCCGTGTTGTATGTCGCGCCCGGTTCGACTGGCGAATTCCCGTATCCGTCGCTATCGAAGAATGTTCACTTCGAGATGGAACTTGTCGCTGCGATCGGCAAGGGCGGTAAAGACATTCCGGCCGATGAGGCACTTGGGCACGTGTTCGGATACGCGCTCGGCCTCGATATGACGCGGCGCGACCTGCAAGCTGAAGCGAAGAAACTGGGGCGTCCGTGGGATACGGGCAAAGGCTTCGATCATTCCGCACCGCTCGGTCCGATTCATCCTGTGTCGAAGGTCGGGCATCTTGATAAGAGCGCGATCTGGCTCAGCGTCAACGGTGAAGAAAAGCAGCGTTCGGACATTTCGCAATTGATCTGGTCGGTCGGGGAAACCATCGCTTATTTGTCGACGCTGTTCGAGTTGCGTCCTGGCGATCTTATTTTCACGGGCACGCCTGAAGGTGTCGGCGCGGTTCAGAAGGGCGACTTGATGACGGGCGGCGTAGAGGGGATCGACGAGTTCTCGGTGCGCGTGGTTTGACTACTGACTATAAAACGGGGGAGACCATGAAGCTGTACAGCTATTTTCGAAGCTCGGCGGCGTATCGGGTACGGATTGCGTTAAATATAAAGGGTCTTTCCTACGACTACGCGCCGATCCATCTTCTGCGCGACGGTGGCGAGCAATTGAAGCCGGACTATCGCGCGCTCAGCCCGGACGGGATCGTGCCGACCTTGATCGATGGCGACCACGTCATCAACCAGTCGCTTGCGATCATCGAGTATCTTGAGGAAACGCACCCCGAACCGGCGCTGTTGCCGGGAACGCCGGCGGACCGCGCGTTCATTCGCGCAATCGCGCTGCAGGTGGCGTGCGAGATTCATCCGTTGAACAACACGCGTGTGCTCCAGTATCTGACGACCGAGGTCAAGCTCGACGACGCGGCCAAGAACGCGTGGTATGCGCGCTGGGTAGAGTCGGGTCTGGACGCGTTAGAGAGGCGACTTGAGCGTGATCCACGCGTGGGCACGCTGTGTTTTGGCGATAGCCCCACGCTCGCCGATCTTTGCCTCGTGCCGCAAGTGTTCAATGCCCGGCGTTTTAATGTCGACGTAAGCCGTTATCCGACGATCGAGCGCGTTGCTGATTACGCAGCAACGCTCGACGCATTTCTCCGCGCTGCTCCGGCGCAACAACCGGACGCTGAATGAGCACTGCTATTTTTTTGTCGGGCGCCGGATTGGGCGCTAGCTTGATCGTTGCTATCGGTGCGCAGAATGCGTTTGTTTTGCGGCAGGGGTTGAAGCGGCGACATGTCGGAAAGGTCGTCGCGGTGTGCGCTTTTATCGACGTGTTGCTCATTGCGGTAGGTATTGGCGGAATGGGGGCGCTTATTGCACGCGCACCCGTTTTGCTAGGGGTGATTCGCTGGGCCGGGGCCGTGTTCTTGTTCTTGTACGGCTTGCGGGCTTTCCATGCGGCCTGGAAGGGGCCTGGACATTTGCAAGCCGACGACGGGAAATCGCAGACGGCGCTTCAGGCCGTATCGACCGTAGTGGCTTTGTCGTTGCTCAATCCACACGTTTATCTCGATACGGTGGTTTTGCTTGGCGGCATCGGGGCGCGGTACGGGTGGCCGGGCAATGCCTGGTTTGGCGCTGGCGCCATGTGTGCGTCAGTGGTTTGGTTTGTTGCGCTCGGGTTCGGTGCACGCTTGTTGCGGCCCTGGTTCGAGAAGGATGTCTCGTGGCGGGTGCTTGATGTGATCGTTGGAGTTGTTATGTGGTGGATCGCTGCGGCGCTGGTTCTTTCGAGCTGAATGGCGAGGGTAGGCGTGGGACGGTTGGGGCGGTTCTGCTGGTGGCTAGCAGAAGAGCTCCGCCCTCACCGCACACGCAGCGCCACCCCTCCCTGTCCCTCAACTCCCCAGCAACGCCTCCGCGAACTCATCGGCGCTAAACGGCTGCAAATCCTCGACCTTCTCCCCGACCCCAATGAAATACACGGGAATGGGCCGCTGCCGCGCTATCGCCGCGAGAATCCCGCCCTTCGCCGTTCCGTCCAGTTTCGTCACGATCAAACCCGTCAAACCGAGCGCGTCGTCAAAGGACTTCACCTGCGCAAGCGCGTTCTGCCCCGTGTTTGCATCGATTACCAGCAAAACCTCATGGGGCGCGTCGGGCTGCGCTTTCGCAATCACACGCTTCACCTTGCGCAATTCTTCCATCAGGTGAAGCTGAGTCGGCAAACGGCCGGCGGTGTCAGCCATCATCACGTCGATCTTGCGCGCCCGCGCGGCGCCGACCGCATCGAAAATCACGGCAGCCGCATCGCCGCTTTCCTGCGATACCACCGTCACGTTGTTGCGCTCGCCCCAAACGGTCAATTGCTCACGGGCGGCAGCACGGAAGGTGTCGCCAGCAGCCAGTAGCACGGACTGGTCAAAGCGCTGTAAATGCTTGGCCAGCTTGCCGATGCTCGTAGTCTTCCCCGCGCCGTTCACGCCCGCGATCATTATCACGAGCGGCTGCGCACGGCCCAGCATCAGCGACTTCTCCAACGGCCGGAGCAAGTCGGCGAGCAGGGTGCGCAACGCAGCCTTGACTTGCATCGCGTCGGTCAGGCGCTCAATGCGGACCTTTTCACGCAACGATTCAAGCAGGTATTCGGTGGCATCGACGCCCGCATCCGACATCAACAACGCGGTCTCAAGTTCTTCGTACAAATCGTCATCGATCTTCGCACCGATGAAAATGCCCGTCAGCCCACTGCTCGTCTTCGACAAGCCCGTCTTCAAACGCGTCAGCCAGGATCGCTTCGCGCCCGCGTCGGGCTCAGGGGGCGGCACAACCACGCCCGTCTCTTGCGGCGTCGGCGCTGTCCATTGCGACGTCGTGCGACCTTGCCAATAGGCTTTGGTTTCTGGTGCCGCGGGTTGCGTAGGGGCGCTGGATTGTTCGGTGGGCGTGCTGGGGGCGGACGGCGCCGCATCGGCGCGATGTGGCGCGTCAGCCCCCGCAGCGCCGACCGTTCCGCCCAATCTCCCTGAAGGCGACTCGACAATCAAGCCATCGCCATGCGGAAATGCTGGCGTTTCTACCTGATGGCCCGCTTCCGGCAGCGTTGGCCGCGATGCGGACCCCGCCGTGCCGTCGTGTGGAAGCGCCTCAGGCTCGAAACCCTCGACATGCCGTTCGGGCACTTTCACCTCCGGCGCGGCTTCCGCGGGGGGTTCCTCAGGCTTGTCGGTATCGGCCGATTTGCCGATCAATCGTTTGAAAAAGCTGAACATGGTCTGCAATGGTGGGAGTAGCGCGTGTTATCGAACCCATCGCGGCCCGTTCCTGACTGGAACGCAGGAAAGCCCGCGAGGGCGACACATGCCAGCCGCGCAAGACCGCTAAAAACGGCGGAAGAGCTCGACGCGTGCATGAAGCAAGCATTACACGCGAAAGACGCGTATTTTATCAGCCGATGCCAATTTTATGGCACCGTAATAGGCAACCCCTGCCGGGCGTGGGTACGCGCCTGTGGTAACGTGCGGGCATCGGCGGCATACCGGCGCACGCGCGTGATTACGTCCGTGATTGCGCCGCAAAGCACGCCCAATAAAACGACGCGTCCGACGCTTCTCCGGCCGCTTCTCAATCCACGCACGATCATGTCCCGTTCCTCGATCACTCGTCCCGACACACGCAGCCCCGAGCGGGCGCCCAAAGTGCGCGAAGCTCCGCCATCGCGAGGCGGGAAGGCACATTCGATACGTATCATCGGCGGTGAATGGAGGCGCACGCCGCTTCCGGTGCTGAGCCTCGACGGCCTGCGTCCCACGCCCGATCGCGTACGCGAAACGCTTTTCAACTGGCTGGGACAGTCGCTCGAAGGCCAGCGCTGCCTCGATCTGTTTGCCGGCAGCGGCGCGCTGGGCTTCGAAGCGGCATCGCGCGGTGCGGCGCGGGTGCTGATGGTGGAACGCAGCGGCCGCGCGGTCGCGCAACTCAAGTCGAACCAGACGCGTCTTGCCGCAAAAAACATCGAAATCGTGGAAGCAGATGCCTTGCGTCTCGCCGCGAGCCTCGCGCCGAATTCCTTCGATGTCGTCTTCCTCGATCCCCCATTCGGCGACACCGCCATGCTCGGCCGCGCGCTCGAACTGGCCGTGCCGTTGCTCGCACCGGGTGGCGCGCTGTATGTGGAATCGGGCGAACCCGTCGATTCCGCAGAGGTCCCCGCGCTCGCGGGCTGGACGATTTATCGTTCGGGCCGGGCCGGCGCGGTTCACTATCATTTGCTGCGGCGCGAAAATGATCAATAATGCGCGTTCCAAAATGACGGTCGGGCAGGGTGCTGCCAAGCGTTGCGGGCCCAGGATGAAGACTGAGGCGAGCGCGCTCAACCGGGTGTCGAAGGGTTTTTACTGTCTTGTCGATGCCAACGGCGGCCCAATCTGGTTAAAAAGAGGAGAAGCCCCATGGTTGTAGCCGTTTACCCGGGAACATTCGACCCGCTCACGCGCGGCCACGAAGACCTCGTGCGACGCGCATCGAGTATTTTCGATACGCTCGTAGTCGGAGTCGCCGATAGCCGTAACAAGAAGCCGTTTTTCAGCCTCGAAGAGCGGCTGGATATAGCGCATGAAGTGCTCGGGCACTATCCGAACGTCAAGGTGATGAGTTTCAAGGGACTGCTGAAGGATTTCGTGCGCACGAACAATGCGCGTGTGATTGTGCGCGGCTTGCGGGCGGTCTCCGATTTCGAATACGAATTCCAGATGGCGGGCATGAACCGCTATCTTTTACCCGACGTCGAAACGATGTTCATGACGCCGTCGGATCAATACCAGTTCATCTCGGGCACGATCGTGCGCGAGATTGCGCAACTTGGCGGCGATGTCAGCAAGTTCGTATTTCCATCGGTGGAAAAACGCTTGCAGGACAAAGTCGCCGAGATCGAGCAAGATCCAGCGGCGCCTTGAGCCTCTGTTCAGGCAAAAGCGCCGTGCCCGCGTGCCCATCCGGGCTGCGCGGGCGCCGAATGTCCAGCCTGGATGCTGAACCCACGCCGGACGAAGAGAGTAGAGCATGGCCCTGATCATTACTGACGAGTGCATCAACTGCGACGTGTGCGAGCCCGAGTGCCCGAACGACGCGATTTCCATGGGTGTCGATATTTACGTGATCGACCCGAACAAGTGCACGGAATGCGTCGGCCATTTCGACGAACCCCAATGCGTGCAGGTTTGTCCGGTCGAATGTATTCCGCGCGATCCGGCGCATGAGGAAAACCCCGTCCAGTTGATGGCGAAATACCACGCGCTCATGAAGGCGAAGGGCGGCTGAAGCGCGCGCGGGGAGCGTTAGTTCAGCGCCCACGGGCAAGCGCCGGATCAGCGAGCGGCGGCAAGCGTCAAATCAGCGGCCCCCGGCCAAGCCTCACATCAGCGCGCGCAAGCCTGCAATCAGCGCGTTACATTCGCAATCGTTGCCGACGGTGATGCGCAAATGCTGCTCGATGCGTGGCAGCTTGAAATGCCGCACGAAAATCTCTTTTTCCTTCAGGCGCGCGGCAAGCGTGGCGGCATCATGTGCGGGATGTCGCGCAAATACAAAATTTGCGGCTGACGGCACGACTTCGAAGCCGAGCGCGAGCAATTGCGTAGTCAGGTGCTCGCGACTCGCTATCACCTTTGCGCAGCTCTCGCGAAACCAGTCGTCGTCCTCGACAGCTGCAATCGCCGCGACCTGCGCGAGCCGGTCGAGCGGATAGGAGTTGAAACTGTCCTTGACCCGCGTGAGCGCCTCGATGAGGGCTTCGTGACCTAGCGCGAAGCCCACGCGCATGCCGGCCAGCGAACGCGCCTTCGAGAGCGTTTGCACGACTAGCAGGTTCGGATGTTTATCGATTAAGGCGACGGCCGATTCCGCGCCGAAATCCACATACGCTTCGTCAATGACGACCACCGAATCCGGATTCGCCTCGAGCAATATCTCGATCTCGGCGAGCGGCAATGCGCGGCCCGTTGGCGCGTTCGGATTGGGCAAAAGCACGCCACCGTTGGGCGCCCGATAGTCATCTACATCGATACCGAAATCCGCGTTGAGCGGCACGGCCTGGAACGCTACGCCGAACAACTGCGCGTAGACCGGATAGAAGCTGTAGGTGACGTCGGGAAAGCGAATGGGCTTGTCGTGCTTGAGCAAAGCCTGGAAAACGTGCGCGAGGACTTCATCGGAGCCATTGCCCATGAAGACCTGCTCGGCCTTCAATCCACAATGCCGCGCAATAGTCGTGCGCAATGCCCGAGCGGTTGGGTCGGGATATTTGCGAAGCGTGTCACCGGTTTCGCCCAGTTCGCGCCGGATCGCCTCGGCCACGCGTGGCGACGGCGCATAGGGATTTTCATTGGTGTTGAGCTTCACCGGACGGGCAAGGACAGGTTGCTCGCCCGGCACGTAGGGCGTCAATTTATCGACAATGTCGCTCCAGAAATGGCTCACGTCTTGATCCCTGTAGTCGGCGGTGATGGGTTTTGCTAGGGAATGCAACGGACTGACTGCTGCAACAAGGCCACGCGATGACGCGTCAGGACCCCGAATCGCAATCGGGACTAACCGGTACGGCGCGGACTATCGCGCCCGTTTCGGCGCCCGTTACGGCGCGCGATGCAAATTCATCATCGCACGTTCGGTCTCGCCGTTGATCGCGAAAGGCATGACGGCGAGCGCGCGTTCGATCGATGCATCGATCACATCCTGCTCTTCGCGTCGCGGCGGCTTCAGCACGAAATGCGCGACATCGGGCTTCGATCCCGTGCGCGCGGCTTCGGGAATCAGGTCGCGCGGATGCCCGATGCCGATTCGCAGCCGCCAATATTGCTGCGACGTCAAATGCGCCGAGATGTCCTTGAGCCCGTTGTGCCCACCACTCCCGCCGCCCAGCTTCAACTTGACGGCGCCGGGAGGCAGATCGAGTTCATCGTGAGCGACGAGGATCTCATCAGGAAGAATCTTGAAGAACTGTGCAACGGCCACCACCGATTGTCCAGAGCGGTTCATGAACGTCTGCGGCTCCAGCAGATGAATCTCCTGGCCGTTCAGCCGCCCACGTCCGTAATGGCCGTGAAACCGGCGCTCGTCACGCAGCGAAGCGCCTGCATCGCGCGCTAGTTGGTCGACGAACCAGAAACCGGCGTTGTGCCGCGTCGCAGTGTATTCGGCGCCCGGATTACCGAGCCCGACGATCAGCTTGATCATGTTCAGTCGTGGCGGCTTATCGAACAAAAACATCGACTAAAGCATCGGCCGCATCGGAAAAATGGCTAAAAAAAACCCGCCGGAGCAGTGCGCCGACGGGTCCCGTGGTCCGCTCTCGCGAGCAGACCCAAAAGCTTGAACCGTAGCTTACGCTGCCGGCTTGCCGCCTTCAGTCTTTGCAGCGCCACCAGCGGCTTCGTCGGAGACGACAGCAGCCGGGACGGTCGCCGAAGCGATCACGGGGTTTTCTGCTTCGAGGTGAGCAACCAGCGCTACGCCCTTCGGCAACGTGATGTCCTTCACGTGGATCGCTTGACCTGCTTCGATCTTCGCCAGATCGATTTCGACGAATTCCGGCAGGTCACCCGGCAGGCATTCGATTTCGATTTCGTTGACCACGTGCGTGATCACGGCGCCTGCCGTCTTCACGGCCGGGTTCGTTTCCTGATTCATGAAGTGGAGCGGCACCTTGGTGTGCAGCTTCTTCGATGCATCGACACGCTGGAAGTCAACGTGCAGAACCATCTGCTTGAACGGGTGATATTGCACGTCGCGCAGGAGAACCTGTTGCGACTTGCCACCGATTTCCAGATCCAGAATCGACGAGTGGAACACTTCTTTCTTCAGCGCGTGCCAAAGAGCGTTGTGATCGAGCTCAACAGCTTGAGCTTCAGCGTTCGCGCCATATACGATGCCCGGGGTCTTGCCCGAGTTACGCAGGCGGCGGCTCGCACCCGTAC
>NZ_JBAUSA010001332.1:0-3928 GCF_049581465.1 Caballeronia sp.
GATGCGGACCTGGCGGCATACTTCGCGACCGTCACCGTCTGGAAGGGATATATCCATAAATACGAGGTCGAATGGTTCTTCGGAACAACGCCGCAATGCGCTCGCCCTGTCGTGCGCTACGCAGGTGCGGTGTCCCATTGCCTCTGCGATGTCGGCGAACATGTCCGCACACCCTACGTGGTCGTCGACAAATAATACGTTCATGTACTCCTCCGTCCTTCGTCACTGCAGACTCGGCGAAAAATCCCCGGGGACTGCAGTGACGTATCCGCTTGTCATGGCGGGCTCGGGTAGCGCCGTTATCCCATGTGCAGACCGCCGTTAAGCGAGAAGTCAGCGCCCGTTGCGAAGCCGGCTTCATCACCGGCAATCCACGAGACAATCGACGCGATCTCCGCGGGTTCACCGAGACGCCGCACGGGGATGCTCGCAACGATTGTCTCCAGCACCTCGGGTTTGACAGCGCGAACCATGTCGGTGCCGATGTAGCCGGGCGAGACCGTATTCACGGTGATGCCCTTTGTCGCGACTTCTTGCGCGAGTGCCATTGTGAAACCATGGATGCCCGCTTTTGCGGTCGAATAATTGACTTGGCCGAACTGGCCCTTCTGACCGTTTACCGAGGATATATTGATTATTCGGCCCCAGCCTCTGGAAACCATTCCTTCAATTACCTGCTTGGTTACGTTGAAAAGGCTCGTGAGGTTAGTGTCGATCACGGCATTCCAGTTTTCACTCGACATCTTGCGAAATACGCCGTCGCGCGTGATACCCGCGTTATTCACCAGCACGTCAATCTCGCCCACTTCTTTCGTGACCTTTTCGAACGCCGCGACCGTCGATTCCCAATTGCCGACATTGCCTTCGGAAGCGATAAACGTGAAGCCAAGCGCAGCCTGTTCGGCAAGCCATTTTTCACGACGGGGGGAATTGGGTCCGCATCCGGCCACTACCGTCAGCCCATCGGCGTGAAGCCGCTGGCAAATCGATGTTCCTATGCCGCCCATACCGCCGGTTACGTACGCAATTCGCTTGGACATGTCTTCCTCGTTGAATCAACTACGGTTGATGGAATCTCGGGTTGTGAATCAAGTGACGCTAAAGTTTGATGCCTTCAATGCCGGAGCGCGCCCAGTACTTTCATCGAGCAACGCGTGGTGGCTGAGAACCGGGGTTGAAAACCGGTAGGCATTGCGTATTGCCAGAAGTGCGTGAACGCAGCCGACATTGCCCAATCAAAGAACAGTCTTGCGTGCGTATGCCGGCGCGGCATGGGTATTGGATGACGAGAGCGCGTTGATTCGGACGCGCTCCATCAGGTCACGGAGCACGCCGGCGACTCGGGGCTGGTCGTACTTTCACTTTCATAGACCCGCCACCTGTGTACGTTGGATCTGCCCGGTGCAAAGCCAATGAACGTCGATTTCGAGCGCTGCGGCGATTCGGGTGAAAGCGTGCAGGGGCGGGACGGTGATGCCGCGGCGCCAAAAATCCACTTCGTCCTGACTAACGCTTAACCACTTCGCCGCTTTCGCGGAACTAGTGCCAGCCTTCTGAAGAGCCCGGTCAAGGCGCGCCGCGATGGCACGCCGGAGTACGTGGTCCTCGGCACTGCGTTCGAGGTGTCCCAAGGTTTTTGTATGTTGGCTCATTACTTTCTATCTCTCGAATTCTTATCAATTCAACACTTGCGCGCCCGTTTCTTTGCGCGGCGTCAATAAATGTACAAATAAATATTAATCAATTAATAATTTTGCCACAAAGTCAACTGCCAACAAATATGAATGCGCTGTTGAGTCGCCGGTTCTTGCTGCATTGCATTATTCTCAATAATGCTGCGGAATGTGTCAAGTAGGTAAACATCCGGTTTGCCGGGGTGCCTAAGTTTGTTACTGTCGGAAGATAAGCTTGCAGCCCAACACACGGCGCTTTCAAACTTCATAAGATTAAATGAGCAGGTGGCCAATTAACCACTTTTAAGCATGACCGTTTCGTTAATTTTTGAATGACCGTTCTTTTAAGTGTTTTGCGAAATACCGTCAGACCCTCGCACGGCTGACACAATTCGAGCGCTGCCAAATCAGATCCACGTGGATCGTGTTTAACCACAATTCGTGCTTAACCATGATAACCACGATTGCCATGTTTAGTTATAGTGTCCCGGAACTCGCCAATTTAGCATTAATCCAGGGGCGTTTGATGGATGTGCATTTGGACGGCCCTGATAATAGTTTTTCTGCAGGACCCTCTTCTCGCTTTAGCGCGTTGGTTTCGTACCTTATCAATCTGTTTCAACCTACTTGGAGTCGGTAATGAACATGCTTTTGCCTGAATTTGTCGTGAACCAGAAAGCGGGCAGCGAAAAAATGGTTAGCCTCATGACGAAGGGTCTTGATGGTCTTGAGAAGCTGATGGCATTGAACGCGCAGGTGGTCAACCTGACGATCGTCGACAGTCAAGGCGCCGTGGCCAAGGCCCTGGCTGCCAGGGACCCTCAGGCAGTATTCGCGCTGCAAACGAGCCAGGCACGCTCGGCAGTAGAGCAAGCGCAATCGTACTGGCGTCACGTCTATGAAATCCTGAGTACAACGCAAGGCGAAGTCGCCGAAGTCGCGGAGGCGCATTTCACGCAGTCACAGCGCGACGCGCACGCCTTCGTCGACAGCCTCGCGAAGAACGCGCCGCCAGGAAGCGAGGCGTTCGTCTCCGCCTGGAAATCCGCCCTAGGCGTTGCTACCGAGTCCGCGAACTCCGCCTACGACGCCGCCAAGAAAGCAGCAAAACAGGCTGCAAAACAGGTGGTAGACGTCGCCGAAAGCAATGGGAAGGCTGTGTCCGCCGCAGCCAATGGACCGGCGTATCGGGGTGCGGTCGCTGGAAAAGGGGCAACTGCTTAGAAGAACCAAGTAGAAGAACCAGACCTTCTCACGCCGGACTGAATCGGCGTATTTGAAATCGAGGTCTTTCAAAAAAACGTGGGCGCGTCTTGGCGCGCCCACATTGAAGGGCTGGAGTGAGCGAGTCCGACGACCCGATGCCACGTACCCGGCAACCCGCGGGTCCTACGCAGACATCGTTGCCGAAATTTGCGCGAACGACATCTGGAGCCGGTCGATTTTTTCGCGCAAGTCGTCAAGCGCGCGGGCGGTTTTGTCGGCGAGTTCGCGATAGTTCGTGAGCAGGCGTTCAGACAGCGCCGAGTGCTCGGCCTCGACCCAATCGATCCGATCAACGCCCGACGCGCTTTTGCCTCCCGCCGTCGGATCCTCGCAGTCGCGCGACGCTTTGTCCTGCGCACTTTTGATCCGTTCCGTTGCCTGCGCAAAAGCTTCGACGGGGACAATCGCCGTCCGGATAGATGCGTCGACCTCATCGAGCGCCGCGTTCAGGTCCAACGCGTTCTCTTGCATTGACAACGCTAACATATCGACCGTATGACGCGAGACCCAGCCTCGTCGCACTAGCGTTTCGTTTGCAAAGCCAATAGCGGTCGTGATGGCTGAAACCGCCACTCGTTCTGTTTCGATCCGATTTTGCAGATCGACGCATTCCGCCAGCGCGGCGCGAAAAGCGTTGAGATGGCGTTCAATCGTTTGAGTGCGAGGCATAGGCGCGTCGGGGTCGATTAGGTTGTGTAACAAGAAACAAGTGTCTTTTATAAAGCATTAATCATGCCAATGAAGTTGAAATTTTTTCAACGGCGGCGCGATTGATTCGAAGTTAGCGCGTTTTTGGAGTGGAAAGAACGAGGATTTTTGTCCGAAATCAAACGTTTTTGGACATAAGAGTTTAAAAAGGTAAATATTACTCATAACGGAACGTCCCGTTCTTTAGTGTCAGTAATTTATACGAAAATAGGACCATAGTTCTTTCTGGGCGCGAAATTCAACTTTCGATCGTTGCAAATCTCAAATATCTGTCAACGCAC
>NZ_JBAUSA010001333.1:0-6173 GCF_049581465.1 Caballeronia sp.
ACCACGACCCGCGTCATTACAAGAACCCTGAAGTCTTCGACGTGACGCGCAACCCGATCGACCATCTCTCCTTTGGCTATGGTCCGCATGGTTGCGCCGGTCAGGGCCTTGCCCGCATGGAGGGTGCAGCAATCATCGAGGCGCTTGCGACTCAAATCAAATCGTTCCGCATCGGCGATGTCGCCCGCGTGCCGAGCAATATTACGGTGTCGTTCGACACCGTCCCCGTCTTGGAGTTGGAGGCCGTATGATCAAACTGGTTCTTGATCGCCCTCGTTGCGAAGGTCATGGTCTTTGCGTAGAGGTGGCCGCACAGCTTCTTCACATCGACGATGAAGGCTATGCCGCCATCGATGTGAGCGAGATCAGCGATGCGATCCTGGCGACGGCCCAGGCTGCGGCGCGCGTCTGCCCGGTAGCCGCGCTCAAGCTCATCGGCGAAGAGGCGACTTGATGAGTGCCCTTCGAAATTTCGTCCGCGATATCGTAGTGGTGGGCAGTGGCATCGCGGGATTAACCGCTTGCGACACGCTTCGCGCCGAGGGATTCGATGGCCGCATCACAGTAATCGGTGACGAAACGGTCGCGCCATACAGCCGTCCCGCCTTGTCCAAGGCCATGCTGCGCGACCAGGATGATCTGACCTCGCACTTGTTGCCGGAGGCGACGCACGGGGCACTCGAGCGGCGCGGCATCGCCGCCATTGGCCTCGATGTTGATCGGCAGCGCGTGCGGCTCGCGGATGGCGATGAGGTGCCGTACGACGCGCTAATTATCTCCACCGGCACACGAGCCAGACGCCTAGGCCTTGTTAGTAGGAGCGACGAATACACCGTTCGAACGCTCGCCGATGCGTTGGCGCTGCGGGCACGACTCGCGTCAAGACCTTCGGTCGTAGTGGTGGGCGGTGGTCCGCTCGGCATGGAGATAGCATCCGGCGCGATTGGGGCTGGATGTGCAACGACGCTCGTCGCCAAAGGATTGCCGCTCGCTGCCCATCTCGGCGCATTGCTCGCGGCGCGGTTCCACGATGCTGCCCTTGCGCAGGGCCTCAAGATCGTCAAGACTGACTCCGCGGAGGTGGTGATGTACGACGGTACATCCGTGGTGGCGCTTGGCGACGGCACCGTAATCGAAGCGCAGGTGATTGTCTCTGCTATCGGCGACGCCCCCAATGTCGAGTGGCTCGCCACCGCGGAGCTACTCACTGGCGGCGCGCTCGTGGTGGACCGGCGCGGCCTGATTCGCCCGAACATTGCGGCAGTAGGAGATGTCGCCGCATTCCCGCACGCGGGGCGCGTCGCACGTGTTCCGCTATTATGATGTGTATACATCGTGTCATATTGACCGGTCATTTCTTCCGCAACGCCCGACGGAAACGCAAGCAGCGCGGAATCGTGGGCTGTGGCTGGCGCCGAAATTTGCCTTAATCTACACTCTCCAAAGTCAATCATGCGCTCGTGGCGGCTCGATGGTCCAAGCCCCTCAGGACACCTGGATCTTTCACGTGCGACAAGCCTGGTCTCATCCATCGGGGGCGACGACTCCAATGCATTTGCCATGGAAGTCTTGAAGCTGGTCGGCGATGCCGCAGGAATCTCACAGTGCACCGTATTTGCATACGAATTTGGCACGCGTCCCCGGACGATCTCCGTCGCAGACCACCGTGGCGGCCGATTTTTACGTGACGTAGCAGATGCGTACGCCAAACGCTTCTACGCGCTCGACGGTAATCAAACGATCGTCTCGGCAACCAATCCCCAGAAAAGCTCGACGGTCCTGCTGCACCAGCAAACCAGCGAAGACGTCCTGCATGAGGATTACCGCAACGCGTGCTATCACCAGCCCGACGTGTCAGGCCGGATATCCCTTTTGTTGCAGCCCTCGCAGGGCGTCTGGCTCTCAGTCAATTTCTATCGCGACCGTAAGCGCGGACATTTTCACCAGAGCGACATTGCGAAAATTGAAGCCTATGCACCGCTGATCGCTCGTGCGGCCGGGCATCATTACACGCTCTGTGGCCAAATTCAGACCGGTATTCCGCAGTTAATGTTGACCCGGGTCCGCGGAATCTGCCCCGATCTGTCGAGGCGAGAACTCGATGTGCTCTGCGGCGTTTTGGAGGGCCGCACCGCGCAGGAAATCGGCGAGCTGATGGGGGTTAAGGCCTCAAGCGTCGTGACCTACCAGAAGCGCGCTTATCGTCGCCTTGGTATTTCGAGCCAGCGTCAGTTGTTCGCCTTGTGCCTGGCATCCGCCAAAGCTAACTCTTGATTGTTCCGCCATCCCGACGCAGGCTTCCCACGCTCTCGCGGGACGTCAAGGGTTTCCCCTAGGCCGTTTCGCCCGTCAAGGCGTACCCATTTTGGGGACATCGCGAATTCGCGGCACTCCATACTTCAGTCATCGCCATACCTCGCCTCCCGGACGAACCTGACGCGATTGCATTGAGCGCTATGGCGCTCGACATAGCCCCATATCGTGGAGACAACATACATGGAAACGACCCCATCGGCCGACCGCGGTCAGTTGCGCGGAGGGCCTTCGAACGACGCCCGGCCAGACCCCACCACGTACGAAAAGCACGTCATCGCAAAGGTCTCGCGGCACTTGCTGTGGTTCCTCTTCATTCTGTTCTTTTTCTCCTTCCTGGACCGGATCAACATCGGATTCGCCGGGCTAACGATGATGAAGGACCTGGGGCTTTCGGGGACCCAGTTCGGTCTGGCCACGACGTTGTTTTACATCGCCTACATCGCATTCGGCATTCCGAGCAATATGGTCTTGGCGCGTATTGGTGCGAGGAAATGGATCGGGATCATCATGATCGCCTGGGGCATGGCGTCTACGGCGACCATGTTCGCGAGCAGTCCAGGCACCTTATACCTGTTGCGCGTGTTGGTCGGCGTGACCGAAGCCGGCTTTCTGCCGGGCATTCTGCTCTACATGACCTACTGGTTTCCCAGTAAGTATCGCGCCAGAGCCAATGCCTTATTCATGATCGCGATGCCGGTGACGGCCGCCGTCGGTTCCGCGTTGTCAGGATACGTCCTGGCACTGGACGGGACCCTCGGACTTAGAGGGTGGCAATGGCTGTTTTTTCTGGAAGGCTTGCCGTCGGCGATCCTGGGACTGGTTGTGTTCGCTTATCTTCACGACGCCCCCGAAAAGGCGACCTGGCTCAGCGCTGATGAAAAGCGCACTTTGTCGCAGACGCTCGCCGCGGAGCACCGGGCCGATCCCGTGCCCCTCGCTTCGGCAACGGAAGAAAGAAGCCTTTTCAGCGAGCTCGTCTCGCCGACGGTGATCAAGTTTGCGCTGGCATATTTCTGTCTCGTCAACACGCTCGCCATGGTCGCGGTCTGGACACCACTGATCGTCAAGAGCTTTAGCGCCGACGCGAGTAACCGCACCGTCGGTCTGCTGGCGGCCATCCCGCAAGTCTGCACCGTCGTCGCGATGATCTGGTGGGGGAGGCGCTCCGATCGGAAGCAGGAGCGCAAATGGCACCTCATGCTGCCTATGCTGTTTTCCGCTGCTGGCTGGCTTTGCACGGCTTACTCGGCAAACCTCGTCGTCCAAATGCTGGGGATCTGCCTAGCGTCCGCAGGTTCGTACACCGCCATGTCGATCTTCTGGACGACGCCCGATCACGCGCTGAGCTTCCGAGCCCGCGCAGTCGGCATCGCCGTGATCAATGCCACTGGCAATATCGGCTCAGCCTTGAATCCACTAGTGGTGGGCTGGCTGAAAGACGTGACGCATAGTTTCTCGGCCGGGTTGCTCTATGCAGCGGCACTGCTCGTGATCGGCGCCATCGTAGTGGCAGCGCTACCGATCGAATCGACGCGCCAAGGCCGCACCCAACGTTCAGGCAGCTTTAGTTAGACGGTGCTCGTCGCGCTGGTTGTGCGCCTCAAACTGTGGCGAAGTGACCAACGACGAAGAACGGGCCATGTCCGGTCTCCAGCCGCACTTCGTTCAAGAATTCGTTCAGGAGCAAACGATGGAATTTAAACCCTATCCCTTTACTGCAAAAAAATACGCCTCCAAGGTCCCGAAGTTGGACAACGGCATCGAGACAAAGCGACATGCCGTCACGATCGTTGGGGGCGGTCCGGTCGGCTTGAGCGTTGCACTCGGCCTTGCGAATCATGGCGTTTCCTCCGTATTGATCGAAGCCGACGACTCCGTGTGCGATGGAAGCCGGGCCATCTGTATCTCGCGTCGGAGCCTGGAGATAATTGACCGTCTGGGCGCAGTCGAAGGATTTCTGAATACCGGCCTGCCATGGGCCGGTGGTCGCAGCTTCTATCGGGATACCGAAGTACTGCATTTCAAGATGCCGCAGGATGAGGACCAGAAGCTGCCACCCATGGTGAACCTCGCCCAATACCATATCGAGCAATTCCTGCTGGACGCCGCAGAAAAGAAAGCGGATCTGATAGACATCCGCTGGCAGACGCGGGTCACGGCCATCGATTCGCGTGCGGACGGCGCCACGCTGAACCTCGCGACTTCCGAAGGCGACTATTCGCTCAACACGGACTGGGTCGTCGCCTGTGACGGCGGGCGCAGCACGATTCGCGAGGCGCTGGGCCTGCAGCTCAAGGGCACCAGCTATGAGGGCCGCTATGTGATCGTCGATATCGAGCTTGAGAGCGACCGGCCGACCGAGCGCCTGGCCTACTTCGACCCGTCGTCCAACCCGGGTTCCACCGTCCTGGTTCACAAGCAGCCTGACAATGTATGGCGCATCGACTATCAGCTGCGTGACGGCGAAGACGCTGAACAGGCAGTGAAGCCGGAAAACGTCATCCCGCGGGTGCAGAACCTGTTGGATATGATGGGCGAGCGCGGAGCCTGGGCGCCGATCTGGATCACCATCTACAAGGCCAATGCCCTGACTTTGGAGAGCTATCGTCATGACCGCGTTCTGTTTGGCGGCGATGCAGCCCACCTGGTCCCGATTTTTGGCGTGCGCGGCGCAAACTCAGGCATTGACGACGCCGACAATCTGGCATGGAAACTCGCCTTCGTGGTCCGCGGCATCGCCTCCGAGGGACTGCTCGACAGCTATTCGGCCGAGCGTGTCTTTGCCGCCCACGAGAACCTCAGGCACGGCACCAAGAGTACCGAATTCATGGCGCCGCCAACGTTCGCCTTTGAGTTGATGCGCAAGGCAGTGCTGAGTCTGGCGATCAAGCATGAACGCCTGCGTTCGTTGATCAACCCGCGGCAGACCTCGGCCATCACCTATACCGCGTCGCCACTCAATGCTGCGGAAACAGAGCCGGGCTCATTTACGGCGGGTCCCGCGCCCGGGGCTGTGCTTTCCGAGTGCCCTTTGACGATCTTCGAGGGCGGCAACGCGCGGGAAGCTCACCTGACAGACCTCGTCACCCCCTGCTTCACAGCCTTGCATTTCAGCGAGGACGGTAGGGTGCCTGAGGAATTTTCTGCGCTCGAAGAAACGCTTAAAGGCGAGAAGCTTCCATTCAAGATGATTGCCCTGACTGTGCATCTGCATCCTGAGATTAAACGCGATCACAACTGGGACCATACGGGTCGGCTGTTTGCCATGTACGACGCCAGACCCGGCACCGTGTATCTCGTTCGCCCGGACGGTCATGTGCTGGGGCGCTGGCGCGCGGCAGCCGCCGCAGATATTGCGACAGCCATCCACCACACCCTTAACTCGTGATCACGACCAACCCGATAAAGGAGAACGCCATGACTGACAGCGACCTCGATAACGTCTACACCCGACTGTGCAAGACCATGACCCAAGTAGGCGAGGCCAACACTTCATTGTTTCTCGCGCGTTTCGCGATGCTCGCGATCGATACGATCGACGACCCGGCCGTCGCGCTGAACCTGATCGACGATGCGAGCGAGGGGATGTCTGAATGAGTGCCGGGTCGCCGGCCCCGCATACAAGCGCGGCCAGCATCGCCACCCTTTTCTAAGGGGGCCAATGTCCTTCGCAGGAGATCGAAACAATGACACTCAACTATCAAACCGGCTTCGGCAACGAATTTGCCACCGAGGCCCTGCCCGGTGCGCTTCCCGTGGGACGCAACTCTCCGCAACGCGCGCCTTATGGCCTGTACGCCGAGCAACTCTCGGGCACCCCATTCACTGCGCCGCGCCATAACAACCGTCGTTCCTGG
>NZ_JBAUSA010001334.1:0-2527 GCF_049581465.1 Caballeronia sp.
CACAAGACCCGGAGACTAGTGGCGGAGGATTGTTTCGCCGCTGGTCTCCCGTCCCTCGCCGCGATGCTAGCCGGCGTGCGCCCACAGTGTGCGGCCAAAAAATGTCAGCGTCCGGTCCCACGCCAACTGCGACCAGACCGGATCGAACTGGGTCCTGGAAATACGCCCTGGCCCGACCGCTGTCTCGTTGGCGAATGCATGATGCGCAAGATAGCGATGAAACTCCACGTCGACTTTGGCCTCAGTCAGTTTGGCCTCGAGTGCGTCGACCGTTTCAGCCGGGAAGAACGCGTCCTGGTCGGCCCAGTGACCAAGCACGGGCGCTTTGATCTTCGATGCGTCAATGTATTCGAGCGGCGGGAAGCCGTACCACACCACGCCGGCGGATACGTCCGGGACATTACATAGGGTTAGCAGCGTCAGGGCGCCGCCCATGCAATAACCGGTCACACCGACCCGCGCCGACTGGGTCTTGAGGTATTGCACGGCGCCTGCTACGTCCTGGCCGGCGGCATCGGCGAAGTCGAGAGCGCCCAGCAGGTGGCTCGCCTCTTCCTCCTCGACGGTGCTTTTGCCGCGAAAAAGATCGGGAACCAGCGCCAGATAACCGGCCCGCGCGAAACGGTCTGCCACGCCGCGGATCTGGTCGTTCAAACCCCACCATTCCTGGATCACGACAATGGCGGGCGCACCCTCCAGTTTCTGCGGTTTGGCCAAGTAACCCTGGACGGCCTTCCCGTCAGGGCGTTGGTAAGTGATCACGGATCCTGGTGACTGTTTCATGACATGGTCCTCGAATGGGCGGAACCGGTAGCATAGCGCCAGTAGCGCGCATGCGCCTACTAGCCACTCCCCCCCGTCAATTGGCAAAAGATAAACACCCGGTCGATAAAGAAATCGACTGCTCCCGGCACCGATAGCTGCTCAGGGTCGCACGCCGCCAATCCGCCAACAGGCACGGCTTTTCGGCTAGAGGCTTTTTGTCGAGGCTCTCTCTTTTTTAGACGCGTGGGCATCGCACTTGCTCCAGTGTCATTTGGCGTGCGTGATGCGTCTTCCACGCTTGTCCTGAACGCCCCACAATCCGGCGATTGATCGTGTACGGACCTTGGCATCTACTTCATCCTGCTGCTAGGGCACACCGATTCTTGCCGCTGTCTCCATAAGGAGAACACATGATCCATCAGACCGCCTTCAACAACGCCGCTGCACAGCAGAGCGCTGAGCGCGACGCAGCCCGAACGAGTCACCAGCCTGCCGCCAACACGGTCATGCCGGTCGAGCTGACCGTCAATGGCAATATCTACAGGCTATCGCTCGATCCGCGCACCACGCTACTGGACGCGCTGCGCGAACATTTGCATCTCACCGGCACGAAAAAGGGTTGCGACCACGGCCAATGCGGCGCGTGCACCGTGCATGTGAACGGACGACGCGTGAATGCGTGCCTGTCCCTGGCGGGCACACACGCCGGCGACGAGATCACCACCATTGAAGGCATCGGCCGGCCCGATGCGCTGCATCCGATGCAGGCCGCGTTCGTCGAATGTGACGGCTACCAGTGCGGCTACTGTACGTCGGGACAGATCATGTCCGCGGTCGCGCTGCTCCACGAACCCGTTGGGCGCGGCGATGCCGACGTGCGCGAAGCGATGAGCGGCAATCTGTGCCGCTGCGGCGCCTATCGGAACATCGTCGCCGCGATCCAGTGCGTACGCGGCCAGTCCTGAGGAGCGCCAACATGGAAATCTTCCAGTTGTCGCGCGCCGACGGCGTGCGCGACGCGATCGCGGCGGCCACAGCCTCACCAACGGCCCAGCAAGGCGCGCAAGTGCGCTTTCTCGCAGGCGGCACGACATTGCTCGATCTCATGAAGCTGAACGTCGAGCGGCCGACGCATGTCATCGATATCAGCCGGCTACCGCTGGACCGTATCGAAGCGCTGCCTGACGGCGGCGTCAAGATCGGCTCGACGGTGCGAAATGCGGACCTGGCGTTGCATCCGTTGATCCGCGCGCCGTACGCAATGCTGTCGCAGGCGCTGCTCGCGGGAGCGTCGGCACAATTGCGGAACATGGCGACGACCGGTGGCAACCTGCTGCAACGCACCCGTTGCGTCTACTTTCGCGACACCGCAATGCCATGCAACAAGCGCGAGCCGGGCTCGGGCTGTCCGGCGGTCCACGGATTCAATCGCACGCTAGCGATTCTCGGCACCAGCGACGCCTGCATAGCGACCAATCCGTCGGACATGAACGTCGCGCTGACCGCGCTCGACGCGACCATTCACGTCGAAGGAGCACAGGGCACGCGCAGCATCGCTATCGACGACTTCTACCTTTTGCCGGGCGCGACGCCGGATCGCGAAACCGTGCTCGACCCGGGCGATCTCGTCACGCACGTGACATTGCCGCCTCTGCCGGCTAACGCCCGCTCGGTCTACCTGAAGCTGCGCGATCGCGCGTCGTACGAGTTCGCACTGGCCTCGGCCGCCGTGGTCGTGAAGCTTGACGGCGGCCGCATCGGG
>NZ_JBAUSA010001335.1:0-2707 GCF_049581465.1 Caballeronia sp.
CTTCCTTGAAGGTCGGCAGTTTGCACAAAGCCTCGTAGCGCCCCCAGAGAAAGCCCATATGCGGCGAGAAATTCTTGTAGCCAGAGCAGACCAGATAATCGCAATCCCACGCCTGCACATCGATCAGGCCGTGCGGGCCGTAATGCACGCAATCCAGGAAGACTTCGGCACCCGCCGCGTGGGCCAGCTTGCCGACGGAAGTCACATCGACCATAGTGCCGATCGAATGCGCCGTCACGGTGCAGGCCACCAGCCGCGTTTTCTCGTTAAGCAACGGCTTTAAATCTTCGACATGCAAGGCGCCGTCATCGCGCATGCGCCACCAAACGACCTTGACGCCATCATCCTCCAGCGCCAGCCAGGTGGCGATGTTGGCGTCATGGTCCATGTCGGTGACGACGATTTCATTGCGCTCTTGCAGCATCTTGGCGATGCCCAGGCTGACTAGCCGAATAAACGAGGTGGCATTCTGACCGAAGGAAATTTCCTCGGGGCGGTACGCGTTGACCAGCAAGGCGACGCTTTCGCGCGATTCGGCAAGAGACCGGTCAACACCCTGGCTATGCTGATACTTGGCCATGCGCTGAACATTGAAATCAATTAGGTGGTTGCACACCGCATCCACCACGGTCTGCGGCACCTGCGCGCCACCGGCATTGTCCAGAAACACGAAATCGCCTGCCTTCCGCAACGCCGGGAACATCGCGCGGATCTCGTCAACCGGGAACTTGTGCTGAGTATTCATGGAAACAGACACAGTCATCGTAACTCCTCACTATCAATTCGTAGGGCGCACAGGAAGCCCGAACGCGAGCCTGGTTTTTACCACCTGAATTCAGTATTCAGATTGATGAAAACATTACAATGGATATGTTTAAGTGTCAACTAAAGCGGAATGCAACTCGCAGATTCACAAACGAATATAGCCTTGATTTATAAGGAATCTAGGGTTTAACCGGGATGGGTTTTCACCGATCCACGCAGCCATCTGCGCCTCTCACTAACGATCTCGCGTGAACGCGAACTGCTTGACGAGATCGAGTCGACGGCGCCTCACCGGTGGGGAAAAGACGTTGAGATAGCAGAGCTGTCGCCCACACTCGACCAGCATGCCCAGACCATCTGGACAGCCCGCTGATTGGAAGAAGGGGCCTCCTGGGAGCAGCACGCAGCCGTCTGACCGCCTCCGTTTGGGATCGGCCTTATGCCGAATTCATTAATGCGTGTCGTGCAGGCGATGGCACGAGCACTGCGAACCCGTTTGGAAGCGCAAGCGAGGCCCCGTACGGGGCCAAACTCGACATCCAGCTGGTGTCAAACGACACAAAGTCGTCCGAAAAGTGTATTAGAGTCGTCCATTTTTCGGTTTTCGCGACGCCGCGGCAAAGAATTTATTTGAAAATCAATGCTTTAGAAAAAATTGACGTAAAGTCGTCCTGTTTGGTTGATAGGTGGGCTGCGGAATTTCGCGAGGTTGGCTGAACGTTTTGCAATCCGAACATAGAGTTACGTGGTCACCGATGAATCGCGCTATACGCACCACACACGCTAAGGCTCGGTTCCTAACGTGCCATCGAGGTGCCCCGGCCTTATTGACCAGGAGCAACGGCGTCTCTGACAAGAGCGTGCGGAGCAGGCGCGAGCGCGCTTGGGATGTCGAGAACCAAGCATTCAAAGAAGGTATTTTGCAATGCGAACAATCATCGATTGCAGTGTATCGATCCATCTCGAGGGTTAGGCCGCTCGCGATAGGTCGCGGCAGCGACAGTCGGCGCCCAGCATGAAGGTGAGCGGCACCCGATAGGGAGAAGTCAACACCATAGGACGTAGGAGATGTAGGAGACCGTGCGTGCGCGACCGCGACATAGCTAAATTTCCGCTTCGCTTCTCGCGCCAATCCCGTCCAGCAAGACTTGTCAATTTTAAGTCAATTTCAGCAAAATGGACGACTTTACGACAATCAAAATTGACGTAAAGTCGTCCAGCACGGCTCGCTGTGCCTTATAAACTAGTCTTTGGGTCCGGACGACTTTATGTCATTTGACATGGACCCTGGGTCCGGCGCTTCCTGCTCGAGCACCTGATCGGCGAGCGGAACCTCGCCCGCAACACCCAGCAGAGCTACCGCGACACGCTGTGCCAACTGATCCCTTTCGTTTCAGGTCGAGCCCACAAACCGGTAGACCGGCTAGCGATGACAGATGTGTCGGCCGAGATCGTCCGGGACTTCCTCTCAGACATCGAAGTCTCCCGCGCATGCAGCGTCGCGACCCGGAATCAGCGCCTGGCCGCTATCCACGCTTTGGCTCGCTTCGTTGGCGAGCACAGCCCGGAACATATTCAATGGTGCACCCAGCTACGATGCATCCCCTATAAGAAGACTACAAGAGCGGTGGTGCCTTATCTCGACAAACCTGAAATGGATGCGCTGCTCGCCTGTCCTGATCGACGCACAGCTCAAGGTCGTCGTGACTACGCCCTGTTGCTGTTTCTTTACAATGCCGGTGCGCGGGCAGACGAGGCGGCCCACCTGACCATCGGCAACGTCGATGCGATCTCCAGCAGCGTGAGCGTTCTCGGCAAGGGACGCAAACAGCGCCAGTGTCCGCTATGGCCCGACACCGTGCAAGAGTTATGCAACCTCGCCGGCCAACGTCCACCGCAGGAACGTGTATTCCTCAATCGCTGTGGGCAACCATTGACGCGT
>NZ_JBAUSA010001336.1:0-2378 GCF_049581465.1 Caballeronia sp.
AGCAAGTAGTTTCGCAAAATACGCTGGCCAACGACATGGCCTCCGATGTTTACGTTCCGGGTCAACAACCGCCGTCCGGCGCTGCCGCCGTCGTGCGCCCGTCATACACGGGGTCCGGGACGTGGGTAGGTTTTCGCACAGCAGGTGGGGCTGGCGGCGATGCCACCGGCGCTATCCAGGGTTGCCTGTAACTATCCGGCCTCTTACGTCGATTTGTCGCGAGTGCCGTGGCCGATGTAAAAATCGATATGAAAAAGCCCCGCTGGTCTTGCGCCAGCGGGGCTTTTTGTTAGCTTGCGTTCGTTGCGTGTACTGATCGAGTTCGTATGGCGGCCCCACATATTCAGGCCGCCAATAGTGCAGCTTGCTTATTGAGCCTGATCCGCTGTACCCGGCAAATGCATGATCTTGACATTCGAACGCGCCTTCAACGAATCCAGATACGCCTCCATTTCCGCTTGCGCATACACTTGCGCCACTTGCTGTTGCGCGCCGGCAAGACGATCAGCCGCGACCGGCTCACTCTTCTCAATACCGTTCACACGATAGATCGCGTAACCATCCTTACCCAGATCGACGCCGACATACGCAGGCAACTTCGACGAATCCGCCTTGAAGATGGCGGCGAGCGCGAGAGGCGGCACGCCTTGCGCGTCGTTGCGCGATACCTTCGACACCGACGAGAAACCGGTTGTCGCATTCGACTTCTGCAGTTCAGCAAGCTTGGCCTGCCCGTCCTTGACTGCAGCCTGCGCCGCCTCTACTGCCACGACCTTTGCGCGCACGGCGTCCTTGATCGTATCGAGCGGCGGCACGGCGGCTGGTTTGTAGTCAGTCACGCGGCCTGCAATCAGCGTGTTGTTGCCGACATCAATGGCCTGCGTGTTGTTGTGCTCTTTCACTGCATCCGATGCAAATATCGCCGATAAAAACTTCGGATTGTTCAACGGATTGTCAGGGGCAAGCTTGGGATCGGGCTTCGTTCCGACCGTAGCCGTTTGAACCTGGAGCGCGTATTTATCGGCGGCGGGTTGAAGCGTCTTCGACTTTTCGTACACGGTCGAGGTGAACCCTTCCGCGCTGTCAGCCAAACTCTTGGCCGCTTGCTGCGCGACATAATCCTTCATCAGCGCGTCCTTCACCTGATCGAACGATTGCGTGACCGACGGCTTCACGTCCGTTGCCTCGATGATGTGATAGCCGAAATCCGTGTGCACCACGCCGCTGATCTCGCCTTTCTTGAGACCGAACGCGGCGTCGTCGAACGCCTGGCCGCCTGCGATCATCCCACGGTTGAAATAACCGAGATCGCCACCCTTTGCGGCCGAGCCGGGATCCTGCGACTCCTTCTGCGCGATCGCCGCAAACTGGTCGGGATGCGCGTTGACTTGCGCGAGTATCGCGTCGGCCTGCTGCTTGGCCTTGGCCTGATCTGCGGCGCTCGCATCCTTCGGCGCGACGATCAGGATGTGGCTAGCCCGCACTTCGGCCTGCGTCTTGAAGCGTGCGATGTTGTCGTCGTAGTACTTCTTGAGGTCGGCATCGCTGGGCTTGATGGCCGCCGACAAAGTCGCCGGCGACATCACCACATACTGGATCGTCGCCGATTCAGGCGTGGCAAATTCATCACGATGCGCGTCGTAGTAGGACGTCAACTGAGCATCGGAAGGCTGCACCTTCGCGGCGTAATCTGCAGTGCGAAACGCAAGACCCTGCACGTCGCGGTGCTGTTCGGCAATCTCGCTCAGACTCTGCGCGAGTGCCTTCGAGGTGAAGGCACTGCCTATAATGCTGCCCGGTATCTGATCGGTCGCGAGACCATAACGTACCCGCTCGTCATATTGCTCGGGCGTCATGCCCTGCATGGCGAGCAATTGCTTGTACTGCTCAACGTCGACGCTACCGTCAGGCTTGCGTAACGACGCAATAGTCGGATCGGCGAGCAAAGCGCGGCGCACGGCTTCATCGGAAGCGGTCAAATGGAGGCGCTGGGTTTCATCGGCGAGCACGCGCTGTTGCACGAGGCTATCGATGAGCGATGCGCGCATTTCCGGCGTCTCGAACATCTTGGCATCGAAGCGGGCGCCGAGCATCTGGCGAGCGCGGTCGACCTGCTGACGCAGCGCGCCGTCATATTCCATGCGAGTGATCTTGCGACCATTGACGCTGGCGACGTTCGCGCTCTCGTCGAAGAAACTGCTGAAACCTTGGATACCGACGATACCCAACCCCGGCACCACGATCAGGATCAACAGGGCCATCATCAGGCGTTGGTGATTACGGAAAAAGTCGAGCATGCGTGACGATTCTGCCTTAAGACAAAACGCCCGATGTTACAGCAGCGGGCAATAAAAAAGGCGAACCGGAGTTCGCCTTTC
>NZ_JBAUSA010001337.1:0-10253 GCF_049581465.1 Caballeronia sp.
GCACATGGCGGCCGGCGGGAACGGCGGCATCGAATGGAGAAAGCGATTCCGCATACGAACGCTCAAAGCTCAATCCCGTTCTCACCTTCGAGAACTTCGTCACCGGTAAAGCGAATCAGCTCGCGCGGGCGGCCGCCATCCAGGTCGCTGATAACCCTGGCATTTCGTACAACCCGCTGTTCCTTTATGGCGGCGTTGGCCTGGGCAAGACGCACTTGATTCACGCGATCGGGAACCAGTTGTTGCAGGACAAAGCGGGCGCGCGCATCCGCTACATCCATGCGGAGCAATACGTGTCGGACGTGGTGAAGGCCTACCAGCGCAAGGCTTTCGACGATTTCAAGCGGTACTACCATTCGCTCGATCTGCTGCTGATCGACGATATTCAGTTTTTCTCCGGAAAATCGCGTACGCAGGAAGAGTTTTTCTACGCGTTCGAGGCGTTGGTGGCGAACAAGGCGCAGGTGATCATTACCAGCGACACGTATCCGAAGGAGATTTCGGGTATCGATGACCGGTTGATTTCACGCTTTGATTCCGGGCTGACGGTGGCGATCGAGCCGCCGGAACTTGAAATGCGCGTGGCCATCCTGATGCGCAAGGCGCAATCCGAGGGCGTGAGTTTGTCGGAGGATGTGGCCTTTTTCGTCGCGAAGCATTTGCGGTCGAACGTGCGCGAGCTTGAGGGCGCGTTAAGGAAGATTCTCGCGTTCTCGCGCTTTCATGGCCGTGAGATTTCGATCGAACTGACGAAAGAAGCGCTGAAAGACTTGCTGACCGTTCAGAACCGGCAGATATCGGTGGAAAACATTCAGAAGACGGCGGCCGATTTCTACAACATCAAGGTCGCCGATATGTACTCGAAGAAGCGTCCGGCGAATATTGCGCGGCCGCGTCAAATTGCCATGTATCTGGCGAAGGAATTGACGCAGAAGAGCCTGCCGGAGATTGGCGAGTTGTTCGGTGGCCGGGATCACACGACCGTATTGCACGCTGTGCGTAAGATTTCCGCGGAGCGGAGTACCGATGCCCAGTTGAACCACGAATTGCACGTGTTGGAGCAGACATTGAAAGGATAGGGAGGGGCGCCAGCACCCCCTGTTTATTGCCCTAATCGTCCCCATTTTCCTTTGGTGGGTTGGTTTTCAGGCACAATATGGGTTTGACCGCCCAGCGGCCTTGGGCGGCGTTTTGGCGTAAGCCTGGCACGTGCGACCGGCGGGGTCCGCTAGCGCGTGATTCGAGACTGTCCGAACGGTGAATGCGCTTTAGCAGAAGCGGTGCGACCAGCTACGGACGGCCGTCACATCAACGAAGGAACTCTATGCAACTGGTCAAGACCGAACGAGATAATCTTCTAAGGCCGCTGCAAACAGTGAGCGGAATCGTCGAACGCCGTCATACGTTGCCGATTCTCGCCAACTTGCTGATCACCAAGAACGGCGCCAACGTGTCGTTCCTTTCGACCGATCTCGAACTCCAGATCACCACGCACGCCGACTTCGGCACAGGTAGTGACCAGGTCGCCACGACCGTTGCCGCGCGCAAGCTGCTGGACATCCTGCGCGCCATGCCGCCGGGCGAAGTCTCGCTCGATCTCACCGACAAAAAATTGACCGTGCGCTCGGGCAAGAGCCGTTTCGCGCTCCAGACCCTCGCCGCCGACGAATTTCCGACCGTCAACCAGGCTACAGACTTCGGCGCGAGCCTTTCGGTTCCGCAAAAGACCTTCCGGCAATTGCTCGGCATGGTCCATTTCTCGATGGCGCAGCAGGACATCCGCTACTACCTGAACGGCATGCTTCTCGTGGTCGACGGCGACCAGTTGATGGCAGTCGCGACGGACGGACACCGGCTCGCGTTTTCGTCGATGAAAATCGAGGGCGCCGACGCCGCACACGCGCGCCAGGAAGTGATCATCCCGCGCAAGACAATTCTGGAATTGCAGCGCCTGCTTGAGGACATCGACGATCCGCTGGTGATCGATCTTGCCGCGAGCCAGGTCAAGTTCAAGTTCGGCCAGGTCGAACTCGTCTCGAAGCTTGTGGAAGGCAAATTCCCTGACTTCCAGCGCGTGATCCCGAAGTCGCACAAGAACACGTTCCTGATTGGCCGTGAAGAACTGCAGCGCTCGCTGCAACGCGCGGCTATTTTGACATCGGACAAATTCAAGGGCGTGCGCTGCCTGATCGAGCCGGGCCAGCTCAAGATCATGTCGACGAATGCCGACCAGGAAGAAGCGCAGGAAGAACTGGAAATCGCTTATCAGGGCGACAGCGTGGACATTGGTTTTAACGTCACGTATTTGCTCGACGTGCTCGCGAACCTGAAGATCGACATGCTGCAAGTGAGCCTGGGCGACGCAAGTTCGAGCGCCCTGATTACGATTCCCGAGAACGATGAATTCAAATACGTGGTGATGCCAATGCGCATCTGACGCGGCCAAAACCTAAAATTTTCCAAGGGGCGCATTGCCCCTTTGGCATTTTTATGGCGTTTCGAAAAGTCTCGTGCTTAACCGAGTAGTGACTGAGAAGTGACGCAGAACCGGAAAATATCCATGACTGAAAACCCAATTTCGCAACCCGACAACGCTTATGGCGCATCCTCGATCCAGATCCTCGAAGGTCTGGAGGCCGTGCGTAAGAGACCGGGAATGTATATCGGCGATACGTCGGATGGCACCGGTTTGCACCACCTCGTTTTCGAAGTGCTGGACAACGCCATCGACGAAGCGCTTGCGGGCCATTGCAACGACATTCACGTCACCATCCATGCCGACAACTCCATCTCGGTCACGGATAACGGCCGCGGCGTGCCTACCGGCCTGAAGCTCGACGACAAGCACGATCCGAAGCGCAGCGCCGCCGAGATCGTGATGACCGAACTGCATGCCGGCGGCAAGTTCGACCAGAACAGCTACAAGGTGTCCGGCGGCCTGCATGGCGTGGGCGTGTCGTGCGTGAACGGCTTGTCCGAATGGCTGCGCCTGACGGTGCGCCGCGACGGCAAGAAGCACTTCATGGAGTTTCATCGCGGCGTGGTGCAAAACCGCGAACTCGTCACGGAAAACGGCATTACGTATTCGCCGATGCCCATAGTCGGCGACACCGAAAATCGCGGCACCGAAGTGCATTTCATGGCTGACGTGACCATCTTCGGCAATGTCGAGTTTCACTACGACATCCTTGCCAAGCGCATGCGCGAATTGTCGTTCCTGAATAACGGCGTGCGTATTCGGCTGACCGACCAACGTGACGGCAAGGAAGACGACTTCGCGTTTATCGGCGGCGTGAAGGGCTTTGTCGAGTACATCAACAAGAACAAGCAGACGCTGCATCCGAACGTGTTTCACGCGATTGGCGAGAAGGACAACGTGACCGTTGAAGTCGCGATGCAGTGGAACGACAGTTACAACGAAAACGTGTTGTGCTTCACGAACAACATTCCGCAGCGGGACGGCGGCACGCACTTGACCGGCCTGCGCGCCGCGATGACGCGCGTGCTGAACAAGTACATCACCGATCACGATATCGCCAAGAAGGCGAAGGTCGAGACGAGTGGCGACGACATGCGCGAGGGGTTGTCGTGCGTGCTTTCCGTCAAGGTGCCGGAGCCGAAATTCAGCTCGCAAACCAAGGACAAGCTTGTTTCGTCCGAAGTGCGTGCGCCCGTTGAAGACGTGGTGGCGAAGGCGTTGGAGGATTTCCTGCAGGAGACGCCGATCGACGCGAAGATCATTACCGGCAAGATTATCGATGCAGCGCGCGCGCGCGATGCCGCTCGAAAGGCTCGGGAAATGACGCGTCGGAAGGGCGTGTTGGACGGCGTTGGGTTGCCGGGCAAGCTCGCCGACTGTCAGGAGAAGGATCCGGCGAAGTCGGAGATCTATATCGTCGAGGGCGACTCCGCAGGTGGATCGGCGAAGCAGGGACGGGACCGGAAGTTCCAGGCTATCTTGCCGCTGCGCGGGAAGGTGCTGAATGTGGAGCGGGCGCGGTTCGACAAGCTGATTTCATCGGAGCAGATTGTCACGCTGGTGACGGCGCTTGGGACCGGGTTGGGTAAGGACGATTACAACCTCGATAAGCTGCGGTATCACCGCATTATTATCATGACCGATGCTGACGTTGACGGCGCGCATATTCGGACGCTGCTGCTGACGTTCTTCTATCGGCAAATGCCGGAGATCGTGGAGCGCGGGTATATCTATATCGCGCAGCCGCCGCTTTATAAGATCAAGGCGGGCAAGGACGAACGGTATTTGAAGGACACGCACGAGCTTAACCAGCATATGTTGAAGCTGGCGTTGCAAGGGTCGGAGTTGGTTCCGGTTGAGGGTGCTGATCCTATTACGGGCGATGCGTTGGGGGAATTGGCGCGGGCTTATTTGCTGGCGCAAGCGGTGGTCGATCGGGTTAGCCGGTTCTATGACATGAACTCGCTTGAAGCGGTTATGGATGGGATCGTGCTTGATTTGTCCACGACGGAATCGACGGTTGTTTCGGCTGCGGCTTTGCAGGTTGCTTTGCGGGGCGATCCGTTGAAGCCTGAGGTTACGGTTGAGCCTACTTATGACAGCGTGCGGGAAATGCATTCGCTGCATATCAAGCGTAGGCATCATGGGAATGTGAAGGTTTCGGTCATCGATGAGGATTTTCAACTTACCGCGGACTATAAGCAGTTGTTGACTACCGCTAATACGTTCAAGGGGTTGATTGGGCCGGGGGCGGTGATTAAGCGTGGCGAGCGGTCGATGGCTGTTACGGACTTCAAGAGCGCGATGAAGTGGTTGATCGCCGATGCTGAGCGGAATGTTTCGAAGCAGCGGTATAAGGGCTTGGGTGAGATGAACCCCTCGCAGCTTTGGGAAACGACTATGGATCCTACGGTTCGGCGGTTGTTGAGGGTTCAGATCGAAGACGCGATTGCGGCGGATGGGATCTTTACTACGCTGATGGGCGATGATGTTGAACCGAGACGCGCGTTTATCGAGTCGAATGCGTTGCGGGCGGGGAATATTGATGTTTGATTTGTTTTGTAGCGGGAACCATAACCCTGAGATTTTGGGACTCATCCAACTGAAAATTTTTTGATGGACGAACTCCGATAGCTCAGTTTGGCGGCACGTAATTAAAGTCACAGCCGCGAGAACGACGGCCACCTCATTGAGGTGGCCGTCGTTTTTTCAGTCTGGGCACAATCAGGGAGGGAACCCGTATAGCCACGGTCTCTCCAAATCTGGTCTGTCGTGAATAATTTTCGATAAAAATCCAAAAAAATACCTTCGGGTGACAAAAGCTCGAATTGAGTGAAACAATCTCGAGCCTATGCCCAGTCTGGAACCCGTCGGTTACGAGCACCTAATCCGAACCTTTAACCTGCCTTTCCGGCCGCTCACGCACCCCTGTTTCATTAGCGGCTCAGTGAATCGGCGAGTACCTGCGCACAATGGATTCTGGTTCGACCTGAGTCAGTCGGACCTGTCGGCCCTCATTCGCATGGTGAAGTCCAACAATGGAAAGCTCTCGGCAAATAAGCGCAAGCAATACTATTCCTGCCCGAGAGCGTCATCGCTCGCATTGAGGAAGTGGTCAGGGAGTCTTTTCCCGAGGCTACAGGCGGTTCAGTCGGCGCTGCGGACGCCGATTCCCCTTGATTTGCAGGCCAACCCGCGGACGCTTGCTGTGCGCATCCGAAAACCTGCATGTTTTTCGAGGACAAGCGAAAAATCCCGAGTAACGTGAAAATTTCACGACCCAAGAACGGATTTTTCGACGCCGAGAGAAAGAATCCGCGGCTCGGGAGGGATTTCGCGAATGTCACTTCGGGGACCTTCGGGGACACTACGCGGCATTGACTAAGACGCTTGGCCGTATCGCCCGGCAGCAACTTCAAGACAGCGCGGCGAGCAGCTTGATGAAGTTGCGCTTCGCGCGATATGTCGCCCGAATCCCCTCCAGTTCAGTGGTGAATTCTGCACGTTCACCCAGCCTCACCCGCAGCATGCCGATGGCCCGCACGATTTCGAGCGCCTCGTCATACCGGGCGTTACGCGTACCGCCCTCGGCAGCGACCGGCAGCAGCCTGTGATAGAGGGCGATGGCGTCGTGCGGATGGGTCTTGCCACGGACAGCCGCCATTTCAGGCCACAGCTGAGTTGTGACCGGACCGCCGGTAAACGTTTCCCATGCAGTGTCGTTCTCTTTACGGGCAAGAAAAATTCTCACCAGTTCGCTCCGTGTCGAGCGCTGCCAGACGGTGCGCTTCGATTTTGCGACTGCCTCCTCTTCCCCGACCAGCGCCCAGAGGTGCGTGAGCGCGTGCTCCTGTGTCTCGTCATGCCTGCCTGTAGCCGTTGCAATCTTCATCAAGGCGCGAAACGCCTCGGCCGTCGGGTGCATGTCGAACCGGCGCCACGCGAATGCATCCGCCTTATCGAATTCGCTGCGACGCAGATACGCGTCTATGCAAAAGTCGAGCAGGCGCTGGTCAAAGCTCTTGCCGGATTCCTTGATGCCGCGCTCGGCCCACGCGAGCCCCTCGTCCGGGCGACCGTGCTTCACACAAACCTCCGCCACCAGCAGAAAGCGGTACGGACTCGATAGGTCCTTCGAGCGAACGCGAATCAACGTGTCCACGTCTCCGTCGAGTTCGGCCAGCGCCCCCATCGCGTGTTCGAGCTGCATGTGCGGCGAGGCGTATGACCGTTCCTTGCCCGGTGCGAGCGCGGGCAGCGCTTCCCAAGCCTCGCTGACGAGTTCGCGATAGCGGCTCAACCCGTCCTTGCCCAGTGGCTCCGCATAGGCCGGCAGGATGTTGTAGAACGTGTCCCACTTGCCTTCAGTCTGGAAGCGGAAGAGCCGCTCCGCGAGCTTCACCGGGTCGGGTCCGGTCAACGTGCAGGCATCGAGGTGAACCGCCGCCAGCTCGAGAATTGCCGGCATCACGTCGCCACCGGAGTCGTCAATCTGTTCGAGGCTCTTTTCCGCGCCGGCAATTGCCAGCTCGGACAGGTCGACCACCTGTGCGGCATGAGGTCCGGAAAGCCTCTGGCGCAGCATGTCGGCCAGCGACATCAGGCCATCGCCGTATGCACCCGACTCGCGCCAGTCCAGCGGCCGGGAAATGCGTGTCGCCTGCCTGACAGCGGCCTTCATGCCGGGCAAATCGGAGGCCCCCGCGGCACGCGCGGCGAACAGCAGCTTGTCCCGCAGCGTCAGGTCGCGTTCGACGGCGTCCATCAATAATTCCTGAAGCGCATCCTTGCCCAGCGTCGCCACGTATTCGCGAATCACTTGCTCGAAGGTTTTCCGCTGTTTGCGCGGCTTCCCCGGCGCCTGCTCTTCGGCGTGAAACACCTCTTCACCGGAATTTTCGAGCCAGGAGAGCGCAACGGCGACAGCGTGCTTGCAGAAGACCCCTTCGTCTCCCACCGGGCAGTTGCAGTCGTAAGCGAGCTCGCTATCGTCGACGGCGAGTTCGACCCGGTAACGGTGGGTGCCGTGTACGGTGGCGCGAACAGCTTCGTCGCGCTCGTCCAGGCGGGAGACGACGCCATCGTGGAAATAGGCCTTGCCGCGCGCAAACGTCTTCGTGTCGGCAAGCGACTGGACTTGGGCAAGAGTGAGAACTTCGGACAGCTTTGCAGACTGGGACATGGGGTGACTGGTGAAAAACGGATAATGCCGCGACGGGCGGCGCACAGGCACGATGATACGGTCAAAAACCATCGCTACCGTCTACCAAGGGAGCGACGACTTACCGACGCTCCGTCAGCAAAGACCCACAGGACAATGAGCTGTCACTGCGCACTCGTGCTTTGAATCGATGAGGATGCCACTCGTGCCCCGGATGGGCCGGCCGTCAGCATGCGCACCTCCATCGACGAATGGCCGCCGCTTGTCAAACGGATGGCGAAAAAGCTCGAAGCTAACGGTCAGCGCGGGCGAGACAATCGTCTACGACACGCGCAAGCCTTATGTGTTCGGATTTGTGTCCACCGTTCGGCAGTTGCTGATCGACCTGCCAGCACCGATTAACCACTTCTTGAAACTGCGCTTCTGCGGTCGGCCATCTTCCGCCCAGAAAAAGGCTGCGAATATCTCAAAAACATAGGACTCCGGCAATCTGCTAGGTTTACCCCTCGCTGAGAGTGGCCGCTTGATGTTAGGTGCGGTTAATTTTATATGTGAGCGTGCGTAGCAAACGCACGCTGCGGTGCGAAGTGAAAACGAAGCCGATAACAACGAGCAGGTCTCATGCCAAAGTGCGATAACCCAAGGTGTCCTATTTGTTACCCCAGCTGGAAAGAGGAGGAGGCGGCCGCCAAAAAGAGGGCGGAAGATGACAAACAAGACTGCATCAACTGCTGGCGCTTTTTTCAGAAGAAGGCTGAGGTTATCGTATCCGTTGACGATCCAGTCGCGCGCAACCGGCGCATCAATGCTGCCTACGCGCAATGTGGCTGGACGATCATCGGTTTCAATGGGCGGGACTCGCTGCATTTGCGTCCAAACAGGTCGGCTGCGGCCTGCTCAACGCCGCAGAGATGGTCGGCAAGTCGAACCGACAGCGGGACGCCTATCAGCAATGGGACAAATCCAGTGTGTCGCTTGAACGCCTGTCGCCTTATGCCTCGCCGCGTATGCCGGTGCCAGACCAGGTGTTCGGCGAAGGCGCACGAAAGGTTTATGAGATGCTGGCGAAGGGCAACACCGCGTTGTTTCTCGATGTATGGCCGCTGCACATGTTTTATAAGGAATTCGGACTGTCGCGTTTCAAAGAGTGCTTCCCAGAGCGGAAAATGCTGCGCGGGTCAGTGGTATGGCCGATCGGAGATAAGGTGTTGTTTGGCGAAGAGCGGCCCGAGATACTGAGAGGGTTCGGTGCGATCGACGTCGGCAATCTCACTGAAGGAGTCGCGCAACTGGCTCGCCACGAGCAACTCAATATCCTGCAACCCGCCATGTACGATGATCCGGGTTTTGCCATGTTGATGCGAGCCAACCAATTCGCGTGGGCGTTGAATATCCCGACCGGATCGGCGCGGGAAATCCAGTTGGCGCTCGTCAATCAATGCACGGTCACGGGTGCCAACGCGAAATACGAGATATTCAGCAGGGAGCCTCTGGCGAATCTTGCCAATGCGGACCAGCGAATGGCATTTGTGCTACGAGCGGCGCAGCGCTTTGACGACTTGCTAAAGCATCCGATCGAGCGCCATTCTGTCGAGAACTCCCTGTTCTTGCTTGCAGGAGGTCGTGGACGATGACAGAAACGCGAAGCAACAAATGGCAATGGTGGGTTGCGGGTCTAATTCTTGGATTTGCTGCTGTGTGGGGCGTCTATGTGAAAGCCAGACCGGCCGACGAAGTTGTGTTGACGATCGGCGAACCTTATACGCAGATACGTCAGCAATCCCGTTCGACGCTGCCGGTCCTTACCCGTGACAACAGAATTAACCTCTATGTCCGGCGGCCAGCCGTCCTACGGTTCAGCGACCCGCAATACGGATTTGTGACGCCCGCAGCAAAACTCTTAAGTCTTTATGCGGACGAAAGCGGCAAGGTCGTGGCAATAACAATTTCGCCGCAGGTTGATACGCTGAAGCTTGACGAGGCGATGCCGGTCCTCATCGATTTACAAAATCAGTTCCGGCGCGGAGGATGGCAACCGTTTCGCGTGAACGGAAATCCGCCTATTGAAGACAATCGGGATACACGTGTACACATACGAGATTGCGCCGCTCCCACGAGCTATTGGCAGGCGAGCAACAAGTATCAAATCTCTCTCAATATCCGTTGCTTCCGATCCGATGATCGTCCGAACGACGAGCGGTACTTGATCACGTTGGACCTTGGAACGCCTGTGTTTGGCGAACTGCCAAATGAATAGTCCTTCTCCTCCCGCGCCCAGATGACAAGCGGGACCGCATCAACCGCGGGCGTGTCTATCAGAAGAAGGCTGAGGCTATCGTATCCGTTGGCGATCCGATCGTGCGCAACCGTTGCCGGAGTTGGCGGACGATGAAAAAAACACGAACCACCCAATGGCGATGGCGGGTTGTCGGTCTAATTCTTGGATTTGCTGCTGTGTGGGGAATCTATGTGAAAGCCAGGCCAGTCGATGAAGTTGTTTTGACGCTCGGTGAACCTTATCAGAAGGTACGTCAGCAATCACACTCAACCCTGCCCCCTGCCGAGCCCAATGCAAACTGGGGCGGTTATGTCAGTCGTCCTGCGAGATTACAC
>NZ_JBAUSA010001338.1:0-5571 GCF_049581465.1 Caballeronia sp.
GTCCGCCACCGTGGCCCCGCTCGCGCATGCCGCCGATGCCCCGGGCGTTGCGTTCGTCTACCTGGGCAACCCCGGCGACGCCGGTTGGACCTTCGCGCACGACGCCGGCACGAAGGAGGTGGAGGCCAAGTACGGTAGCAAGATCAAGATCACGCGCGTGGAAAACGTGCCTGAATCGGCGGACTCCGAGCGCGTGTTCCGCGACCTGGCCGCAAAGGGTAACAAGGTGATCGTCGGGACCAGTTTCGGTTACCAGGACTTCGAACTGAAGGTGGCACGCGACTTTCCCGACATCACGTTCCTGACGGCGACGGGCTACAAGAAGGCCAAGAATTTCGGCGTCTACGACAATCGCATGTACCAGGGCGCGTATCTCGCGGGCGTGGCGGCTGGCTACGTGACGAAGACGAATACGCTGGGCTTCGTGGCATCGGTGCCGATTCCCGAGGTGATTCGCAATATCAATGCCTACACGATGGGCGCGCGCTCGGTGAATCCCAAGGTCCACACGAAGGTTATCTGGATCAATAGCTGGTTCGACCCAGGCAAGGAGAAGCAGGCGGCCGAAACGCTGATCGGGCAGGGCGCCGACGTGCTGCTGCAAAACACCGATTCGAACGCGACGCTCGCGACCGCGGCCGAGAAGAAGGTCTATGCATTTGGCTGGGATTCGAACATGAAGAAGTTTGGGCCGAGTGCGCATCTGGGTTCGGTCGTGTCGCACTGGGGCGTGTACTACGACAGGATGGTCTCGCAACTGTTGGCAGGCGGCGTCAAGACGGATCCCGTGTGGCTTGGAATGCCTGATAAGGCCGTGGATCTCGAGGACGTGAACACGACGGTAGTGTCGGCCAAGGCGATGGATGCGGTCGCCGCGAAGCGGGCCGAGCTGCAAAGCGGCAAGTGGGACGTATTCATGGGTCCGGTGAAGGATCAGTCGGGCGCGGTCAAGATCCCGGCAGGCACGAACCTGACGGACCCGGAACTGCAACGCATCAACTGGTACGTGGAAGGCGTGGACGGGGCGCTGCCGAAGTAATATTGGCGGGGCGTTTCCAATCGTGCGAAAGTGGTCAGCAGCAGCCACGCGGTAGTGGTTTTCGCATCTTGCGCGCTGCGCTGCATTCGTCCCGCTGCATCAATAAAAAAGGCCGCACTCCTGTGGAAGTGCGGCCTTCGTCGGTCTGCGTCGCGATTAATCCTAATCGTCGATTCGCAGGCCAACCTTGAGCGTAACCTGCCAATGCGCGACCTTGCCGTCTTCCACATTCCCGCGCGTGTCAGTCACTTGAAACCAATGAATGTTGCGCAGAGTTGCGGAGGCTTTCGACAACGCCACGCAAATGGCATCGTCGCTAGACTGCTTCGACGAGCCGGTGAGTTCGATAGTCTTGTACACGTGATCTGTCATGTTATCTCCTTGAGACTGGATGCCGGACTAGCGTGGCGCAGTCCGCCTGCTGCGCGGTCCATGGCAGCAAATCGCAGGCCCGAGCGATACGTTGGCCTTCAACAAAGATAGACGGTTTTTGCGCCTGGTTGTTGACGCGAATGACCGGCGGGGAAAGAAACAACACACTCGATGATTCGGGCTTGGGGAAAGCCCGAATGGTTGGACGTTGGGACAGTGCAAAAAAACGACCGGCGGGCTGGCTGTCGGATTTTTGGGTCTTTGGATTTCCTATCTCGCGCTCAACAGCCGCGAAGGCAGCTTGGCCGACAATACCTCGTCGGCCAGCCCGCAACCGTTCAGCGAAGCGGACGCGAAGCCGCATCGCCGGCATCTTGCCTGCGCGCCCCGCGACGCGAACGCGCACTGGCCGATGCACCGAACTCGCTCAGGATTTGCGTGCGCGCCCGGCTGGCAAACACGAGAAAACCAAACCCATTTGCTTCGTACCAGTAACCGCCGTTCTCGAGACCGTCGAGGGGTTGTTCGAGCGCATTCGTAATGCATTCGATACATCGTTTGCGCAGTTCGTCGGTCGCCGGATAGGGTGGTTGCGCACCACGCACGCTGCAAAGCAGGACGTCGAGACCGGGAAGCACATGGGCGTAAAGCACCGGCTCGTCCTGGGCGCGAGCGCGCGCAATCTTGGTGTCGAGTTGGCCGAAAGGCTTGAAATGCCTTAGCACGGCGAGGAAAGACTCGTCGCCATCGACCTTCGCGCGTCTACGCTTTTTCGGGAAGGACATAAAAATTCGCCTGAAAAAGAATTGCAAAAAACGCAGCGTCCTCATGCGGCAACTCCCGTCTGGCGGGCCGCTCGTTGTCTGGACACATCGATCTTTTATAGCACATCGAAGTGGTGGATTCACGGCGATCCGGCTTCGCGACACTGCGTGCCGGACAAAGATGAGCCGGCCCTCAAGTGTGCGCACGAATCATGCCGATCTTCCTGCTGCGGCTCGCTTGGCATCTGTCTCAATAATAGACCTAGCAATCGCCGCTGCGATAAAAATTCACGAGGAAAAGTAGAAACGATGTCCGCGGGGTGCATTGCTCCGAAAACATGATGCAAAAACGACAAAGCCCGCGACAAAAGTTGCGGGCTTTGTAGGCCTTGCCATGCGTCAGGATCAGGCGCCGGGGGCGATCGATCCGGCAGGTGCCGTTTTGAGCGAGTCACGGATTTCTCGCAGCAGGAGCACGTCTTCCGGAGTTGGAGGGGGTGCCGGGGGTGCCTCGTCGCTCGTCGCGTGCAAGCGGTTGATGAACTTGACCATCAGGAAAATGATGAACGCCAGGATGATGAAATTGATCAGCACGGTGATGAATGAGCCATAGCCGAATACGGCGACACCTGCGGTCTGCAAGTCCTTATACGAACCGGGATTACCTTTGAACGTTGGCGGTATCTCACCGAGCTTGATGAACATATTGGAAAAATCGAGCCCGCCGGTCACCAGTCCGACGATTGGCATGATCAAGTCCTTGACGATCGAATTGACGATCGTCGAAAACGCTCCGCCAATAATCACCCCGACCGCCAAGTCCATGACATTGCCCTTGAGGGCGAAACTCTTGAATTCCTCAATCATGCTCATGCTTGGCTTCCTCCGGAAAAAGTTAAGGACAGTGGACAGCAAGGCATATGCCATCGGAAAAGCGGGTGGTGACGAGGTTTCGTCATATTGTTATTTCTGATCGCGCACCGAATAACGGCAATGATAGCCAATCGATCCGTATGGTGTCGGGGATTTTCCGGGGCGCCGGTGAGGAATCTGGGCAGTCGGAGTTGGGCAGCAGCGCCATCGTGGCATGCATCCTGCTGGCAGTTTCTACGATAAACACAGCAACGACGCGGCGCTCAATCTCCCGCTATCAACTTCTGGACTTACGCATATATGGCTCACGATATCCGCATTGCCGAAGGCTCGCCGTTCCCGCTGGGCGCGACCTGGGACGGCGAAGGCGTCAACTTTGCGTTGTTTTCCGCCAATGCCACGAAGGTGGAACTATGCCTTTTCGACGAAAAAGGCGAGCGGGAGCTCGAACGGATCGAACTGCCGGAATACACGGATGAGGTCTTCCATGTCTATCTGTTCGGCGTGCGGCCTGGCACCACGTATGGGTATCGCGTGCATGGGCCGTATGAGCCGGAAAACGGCCATCGGTTCAATCCGAACAAGCTCTTGCTGGACCCGTACGCGAAGGCGCATGTCGGCGAGCTTACGTGGGACCCGGCCGTGTTCGGCTATACGCTCGACGCAGAGGGCGACGATCTCACCTTCGACGAACGCGACAGCGCGCCATTCGTGCAAAAGTGCCAGGTGGTCGACACAAGCTTCAACTGGACGCACCCGACCCGCGTGCGCGTGCCGTGGGAACAGACCATCTTCTACGAAACCCATGTGCGTGGTTACACGAAGCGCCATCCGGCGGTTCCCGAACATTTGCGCGGCACGTTCGAGGGACTGGGCACGAAGGAAGTCATCGACCACATCAAGCATCTCGGCGTAACGTCGGTTGAACTGCTGCCGATCCAGGCATTCGTAAACGACAGCCATCTCACCGACAAGGGCCTCACCAATTACTGGGGCTACAACACCATTGGTTTCTTCGCCGCCGATCCGCGATTTTTCGCGCAAGGCCCGGGCGCGGTCGCCGAACTCAAGCAGATGATCGACCGCTTCCATGAAGCCGGCCTCGAGGTCATCCTCGACGTCGTCTACAACCACACGGCGGAAGGCAACGAGCGCGGGCCGACGCTGTCGTTCAAGGGTATCGATAACGCGTCGTACTATCGGCTGATGCCTGATGAGCCGCGCTATTACATCAACGACACGGGCACGGGCAACACGCTCAACCTGTCGCATCCGCGTGTGCTGCAAATGGTTACCGACAGCTTGCGTTATTGGGTGACGGAGATGAACGTCGATGGTTTTCGTTTCGATCTCGCGACCATTCTTGGTCGCGAGACATATGGTTTCGATGAAGGCGGTGGTTTCCTCGACAGTTGCCGGCAAGACCCGATTCTGTCGAGCGTGAAGCTCATTGCAGAACCGTGGGATTGCGGTCCCGGTGGTTATCAGGTCGGCGGTTTCCCGCCCGGATGGGCTGAATGGAACGACAAGTATCGCGACACCGTGCGCGAGTTCTGGAAGGGCGAGGAGGGCGTGGCGGCTGAACTGGCCACGCGTATCACCGGGTCAGGTGACAAGTTCAATCATCGCGGGCGGCGGCCGTGGGCGAGCGTGAATTTCATCACGGCGCATGACGGCTTCACGCTGAACGACCTTGTGTCGTACAACGAAAAGCACAACGACGCGAACGGCGAGGACAACAACGACGGCAGCTCGGACAACCGCTCGTGGAATTGCGGCGTCGAAGGTCCGACGGACGACCCTGAGATTCGAACGCTACGCGAGCGCCAGAAGCGCAACATGCTGGCCACGCTGCTGTTCTCGCAAGGCACGCCGATGATCCTCGCCGGCGATGAATTCGGCCGCACGCAACAAGGCAATAACAACGCCTACTGCCAGGACGACGACATCAGCTGGGTCAATTGGGATATCGACGAAGAGGGCCGGGCGCTCATCGAGTTCGTGCGCAAGCTCACGACCTTGCGGCATACGCTGCCGGTACTGCGTCGTGGACGTTTTCTGACGGGGGAGTTCCACGAGGACCTGCAAGTCGCCGATGTCAAATGGCTCAGTCCGTCGGGCGAAGAACTGACGCCGGAACAATGGGACGATCCGTCGATGCGGTGCTTCGCGCTCGTGATCGACGGCCGGGCGCAGGCCACGGGCATTCGTCGGCCCGCTTCCGACGCCACCTTGCTGCTCGTGATCAACGCACATCACGATGTGGTCGACCTGACCTTGCCCGATATCCCCGGCAGCGACCAGTGGAGTTGCCTTATCGACACGAACGCGCCGATCCGCGAGGAACTCGAGGATTTCGATGCGGGTGGCGTGTACCAGGTGACCGGGCGGTCGCTGCTGCTGTTCGCGCTGCACGCGCGCGGCGCGACCAAGCGGATCTTCGAACGCCTGGAACACGCCCTGACCGATGAGGTGCCGCCCGAAGGAGATCTCGTGACCGGGTAACGGGACCCGCTATCATTC